>JBJKSP010000259.1:0-27948 GCA_046703865.1 Thiobacillaceae bacterium | reverse complement strand
CGCTATCTGCACCTGGGGATGCTGGGCCAGCAGCCTGAGCAGTTCCACGCCCGTGTAACCGGTGCCGCCGACGATGCCCGCCTTGATCATGTTCGCTCCTTCTCGCTTGCAACAAAAAAGCCGCCCTTCGGCGGCTTTTTTGGGATCGCGCCGATTAGCGCTTGGAGAACTGCTTGCGCCGCCGCGCCTTGTGCAGTCCCACCTTCTTGCGCTCCACCTCTCGGGCATCCCGCCTCACCAGCCCGGCCTTCTTCAGGGCGGGCTTGAGGCCGGCATCATACTCGATCAGCGCCCGGGTGATGCCGTGACGCACCGCGCCTGCCTGGCCCGACTCGCCGCCGCCATGGACGTTGACCATGATGTCCAGACTGCCGGCCCGGTCGGTGAGGACCAGGGGCTGGCGCACCACCATGCGGCCGGTCTCGCGTGCGAAATACTGGTCCACCGGCTTGCCGTTGACCACGATGTTGCCGTTGCCGGCCTTGATGAAGACCCGGGCCACGGAACTCTTGCGCCGGCCGGTGCCGTAGTAGTACTCGCCGATCATGCTCGGATCTCCAGGGGTTGGGGCTGCTGGGCGCCGTGGGGATGCTCGGCGCCCGCATAGACCTTGAGTTTCTTGATCATGGCATAGCCCAGGGGTCCCTTGGGCAGCATGCCCTTCACGGCCTTCTCCAGGACACGGCCGGGAAAGCGGGCCTGCATCTTGCCGAAGGTGGTCTCGTAGATCCCGCCGGGATAGCTGGAGTGGCGGAAGTACTTCTTGTCCTCGGCCTTGTTGCCGGTCACCCGGATCTTGTCGGCATTGACCACCACGATGTAGTCGCCGGTGTCCACATGGGGGGTGTAGATGGCCTTGTGCTTGCCGCGCAGTCGGCGGGCGATCTCGGCGGCGAGGCGCCCCAGCACCTTTTCGCTGGCATCCACCACGTACCAGCCGTGCACGACCTCGTGCGGTTTGGCTGAGAAGGTCTTCATGAAGGGTCCTGAATCTGGGTTCTTGCAGAAAGGGGCGGATTTTAGGGGATATCTCAAGCGCCTGTCAAACCGATCTGGCATCCCCCGGGGCTTGCCGGGATAATCCGGGGCCATGGACCCGGTCTGGCTCGCCACCAACTTCGTCGCAGCCTTCCTGCTACCCCCCCTCAACCTGATCCTGCTGGGGGGGGTGGGCCTGGCCCTGCTCAAACGCAGGCAACGTCTGGGCCGCGCACTCATCGGCCTTGCCCTGATCGGCCTTTGGGTGCTTTCGACCCCCATCTTCGCCGCTTACCTGCTGGACGGCCTGAAGCCCCCTCCGCACCGACTTCATCGGGGCGAGGCCCAGGCCATCGTGATCCTGGGGGCCGGCACCTACCGCGATGACCTGGAATACGGCGGCGATACCGTGGGGGCCATGACCCTGGAACGCCTGCGCTACGGCGCCACCCTGGCCCGCCGTACCGGACTGCCGGTGCTCGTGACGGGCGGTGCGCCCGACGGTGGCCAGCCCGTGGCAAGACTCATGCGCGACGTGCTGGAGAAGGAATTCGGCATCCCGGTGCGCTGGGTGGAAGGCCGCTCCGACAACACCCGGGAGAATGCCATACGTTCCGCGGCCCTGCTCAAGCGGGCAGGCGTGACCCGCATCTTCCTCGTCAGCCACGCCTGGCACCTGCACCGGGCCATCCCGGAGTTCGAACGGGCGGGCCTCACGGTCATCCCCGCCGGCCTGGGTTATTCCCGATCAACGGAACTTTCACCCCTGGATTTCGTGCCCAATGCCAAGGCCCTGCTCGACAGCTATTACGCCATGCACGAGGGGATCGGCCTGATCTGGTACCGTATACGCAACCTGTTATGAGGAGACTGCCTTGAAAGCCCGCATCAAATGGATCGAGGGCATCGCCTTCATGGGCGAATCCGAGAGCGGCCACACCGTGGTCATGGACGGGGCCCCCGACGTGGGGGGCCGCAATCTGGGGCCGCGGCCCATGGAAATGCTGCTGCTGGGTGCAGGAGGTTGCACCTCCATCGACGTGGTCATGATCCTGGAAAAGAGCCGCCAGGACGTGACCGACTGCCAGGTGGAGATCTCGGCCGAACGCGCCTCGGATCATCCCAAGGTCTTCACCCGCATCCACATGCATTTCATCGTCAAGGGGCGAAAACTCAAGCCGGAGATCGTCGACCGGGCCATCAGGCTCTCGGCCGAAAAGTACTGCTCTGCGAGCATCATGCTGGGCAAGACCGCGGAGATGACCCACGACTTCGAGATCGGGGAGGAAGAAGCAGATGCTGGTGGCACCGCTTAGGGTTCAATGTGTAATATTTTTGCAATAATTTGACCGACCCCACGACCACGGCTGATCCACCCATGAACAGGGCCTTGAAGATTGTTCTTGTTCTGTCGCTGTTCGCACTGTACGTGTTGCTGTGCCAGTACTTTCATGACGTCCTGAACCAGCGCATATGCCAGCCCGACGCAGCCATCGGCCAAGAGAGCAACGCCCTGTGCACCGCCTCGGGCCCGTCCGGCAACCTCGACCTCGGCATGGAAAGCCCTTACTGGCTGTGGCTGCTGATGCTGGGTATGCCGGCCCTCCCGGTATTGGTCCTCTATGCCGGGATTTACAGCCTATACGTCTGGAAACTGGGCAAGGACGGGGCTTCCACCTCCCATCACGGCCATCGTCGACGACGGCGCCACGCGCCTTACCTGTAAGGCCGACCGTTGCCGGCGGTTCGGCCCCGGGGAACGGTGTCAACGCGACTGTTTTCCAACCCCTTCGAGGGGCGGTTGGCGAGGTCGGATGCTGTGCCCTTCCGTGATGCAATTGACGTCGTACTACACGGGCCCGCTCCGGGCCGGAAGGAGGCATCGATCATGACCGACAGAAACGACCCAAGGAAACCGGGCGAACCAGCCAGGTCGGCCGCAGGCTACGACCTCTCACCACTGGACGAGACGGTCAAGAGCACCCTCGCGGCCGGGCTCGGCGAGGAAGAACGGCTGGTGATCCTGAACCAGGGCACCGAACGTCCCTTTTGCGGCACGCTGCTTCAGAACAAGCGATCGGGGACCTATGTCTGCCGCCTGTGCGGGCTGCCCCTGTTCCGATCCGGGGCCAAGTTCGAGTCGGGCACCGGCTGGCCCAGCTACACCCAGCCCTTCGACCCCGACCATATCCGCCATGTGCGCGACTCTAGCCACGGCATGGTGCGGACGGAGATCCGCTGCCGACGCTGCGACGGCCATCTGGGCCACGTCTTCGAGGACGGACCGCCGCCCACCGGGTTGCGCTACTGCCTGAATTCGGTCTCTTTGGAATTCATCGAGGAAGGCCGGGCATTGCCCGACAAGGTCTGAGCCGGCCAACACGCCGGCGGCGGGCTCAGAGCCAGTAGGCCGCCCGGGTCATGATCCGGGAGCTGAGCTTCATGGCCAGCTTCACCGGTGGGGGCAATTCCGCGCCGCCGTGGGCTACGGCCGTCTCGGCGTGGCGGATCTCGTCCGCCTTCATCTGCTCCACGATGGCACGGCTCCTGGCGTCCTGAGCGGGGAGGCGCTCCAGGTGCCCCTCCAGATGCCCCTCTACCTGGCGCTCGGTCTCGGCCAGAAACCCCAGGTTCCAGCGGTCGCCCAGGGCCCCCGCCAGCACCCCGATGCCAAACGACCCCAAATACCAGACGGGATTGAGCAGACTCTTGCGGGAGCCAAGTTCGTCGAGTCTGCGCTCGCACCAGGCCAGGTGCTCGGTCTCCTCCTCGGAGGCCTGCACCAGGGCCTGGGCGGCCTCGGGGTTGCGGGCGGTCAGTGCCTGACCCTGATAGAGGGCCTGGGCGCACACCTCGCCGCTGTGGTCGACACGCATCAGGCCGGCGGCATGGCGCTTCTCGGCTTCGGACAACTCCGCCTCCGCAACCCCCTCGTCCGGGTAGGGCCGTCGGCTCGACGCCGATGCGAAGACCGTGCGCAGGGCCTTGTCGAAGTTCAGAATCAGGGCGTCGGGGATGGGCAGCATGCTTGTATTCCGATCGGTTTCTCAAGGGCCGGCAGCCAGTCTACCGGCGACATGGCCCCATTATAAGGCTTCAATCCTCTCCCAGCCCCGTGGGCAGACCGTCGATGCTGAGCCGGTTCTTTTCCGACCGGTACCGCGCGAGCCCCGTCTCGCCCTTCTTCGCCGCCCACTCGTTGAGCCGGCCGCGCTCGCCGGCATAGCCGTAAAGGGGGACGCCGAAGCCGCAGGAGGTCTGCAGGCTGTCCACCTGCAGCAGAACGATCCGCCGGGCCCCCGGCAAGTCGGGGAATCGGGGCCGCAGCCACGACCAGTGCGCGTCGTCCGGGGACACGATCTCGCCCCGGCCGTACAGGCGCAGGATCAGGGGCTCGGCGGTAAAGCTGCAGAACATCAGGGTCAGACGTCCGTTCTCCCTCACGTGGGCGGCCGTCTCGGCGCCGCTGCCCGTGAGGTCCAGATAGGCCACCGTGCGCTCGTCCAGGACGCGCAGGCTGTCCGTGCCCTTGGGGGAGAGGTTGATGCGGCCCTCCCGGGGGGCCGTGGCCACGAAGAAGACCTTCTGGCGCGAGATGAAATCCGAGAGTTCCGGATTCAGTTCGGAATAGAACCTGGCCATCAGCCCCCCCAGCGCGGTATCAAGTCATGGGCGACACCCAGGTGGTCCAGGATGCGGGCTACCACGAAGTCCACCACGGCCTGAACGCTCTCCGGACGGTGATAGAAACCCGGATTCGCAGGCAGGATGGTGGCGCCGGCCTCGGCCAACCGGGTCATGTTGTGCAGGTGGACCAGGGAAAACGGGGTCTCGCGCGGCACCAGGATGAGGGGCCGCCGCTCCTTGAGCATGACGTCCGCGGCCCGCTCGATCAGGTTGTCGGCCAGACCCTGGGCCACGGCGGCCAGGGTGCCCATGGTGCAGGGGCAGACGACCATGGCATCCGCCGGATTGGAACCGGAGGCGGCCGGCGCGAACCATTCCTCCCTGCCGTAGACCCGGAGTTCACCCTCGCCGCCGGGCACGCGGCCCTTCAGGAAGTCGGCCAGCTCGGCAGTCCCGGTAGGCAAAGCCAGGTCCAGTTCCTGCCGGGCCACGATGCGCGCCGCCTGGGACACCAGCAGGTCGACCCGGCACCCCGCGGCCAGCAGGGTTTCCATCAACCTGAGGCCGTAGGCCAGGCCCGAGGCGCCGGTAAGGGCCAGGGTGATGCGTTTCATGTCGTTGACGGTACCCCTTCGGCAGGAGACAACAAACGGGCCGCCGCCAGACCGTTGGCCAGACCGGTGAGCCAGGCCACCCCCAGGAACAGCGGCGCCAGACCCAATAGGCTCACCCCCGGCATCAGCCACAGGTCCACCACCGCCAACTGGGTGCCGATGTGGGCGAAAGCGGCCAGGACCGACAGCCCCACCGGCCCCAGCCATTGGGACGGCAGGCGCGCGGCCAGCGCCAGGACGCCGAGGCTGGCCAACGCGCCGGAAAAGCTCAGCACGAAGGTGGGGGTGAGGAAGGTCCCGAGCAGGAGGGCCCCCGCCACCACCCTCAACAGGCTGACCCATGCGGCCAGGCGCCAGTTGTAGCGGATCAGCACCACCAGGGTCACGATATTGGCGAAGCCGGGCTTGATGCCAGGGATGGGCATGGGGACCGCCGCCTCGGCCAGGGTCAGGCCCACCGCCACCGCCGCCATGACCGCGATGCGGCGGTCGTCCTCCTGCACCGTCAGCCTAATAGTTGAGGCTGTCATAGCGGCTCACGCCCAGTTCCACACTGACCCGGTTGGGCAGACAGATGGCCGCCTCCCCCGGCGCGATCCAGCCCTGGTGCACGCACAGCTGGCGCAGACCGGGATCGGATTTCACCCGCACGCGGCCGTCCCGGATCTCCACTTCGGTGACGCCCAGGGGCCCCGGCACGTCCACGAGCCGGTTCAGACGCAGATTGGTATCCAACCAAGTACGGCCGTTCAACTTGATCAGGACCCGGTCGGCCTGACGCCCGCCTCCGGACATGGCCAACATCGCCAGCAGCGCCAGACCGAACCCCAGGACCAGCCAGTCGCCCGGCCGCATGAGGGTATGGATGGCCCACCACTTCCCGGGGGCGCCCCCGGTTCCCCCCGGCGACGCCTGTCCCCCCGCCGCCCTCGGCCTCATCCGCTCAGCTCCCGGTGCCGGATCAGGACCTGCTGGCTGTCATGGAACAGGTCCGCCAGGGTCTCCGCAAAGTAGACCGAGCGATGCCGGCCGCCCGTGCAACCCAGGGCGACGGTGAAATAGCTGCGGTTGTCCCGGATGTACGCGGGCAGCCATTTCGCCACGTAGCTACGGATGTCCTCCAGCATCTCCTGCACCCTGGGTTCGGTCTGGAGGAAGGCGATCACGGCGGCATCCCGACCGGTGAGGGGCCGCAGATAGGGGTCGTAATGGGGATTGGGCAGGCAGCGCACGTCGAACACCAGGTCCACATCCAAGGGGATGCCGTGCTTGAAGCCGAAGGACTCGAACACCAGGGTGAAACGGGTGCTCTGCACCTGGAGCAGGTCTTTGATCCAGGTCCGCAGGGCATTGGCCGAGGTCTCGCTGGTGTCGATGTGGTGGGCGAGGGCCCCCAGAGGACTGAGCATCTCCCGCTCTTCCCGGATGCATTCCGCCAGGGAGCGCTCCCCCGTGTTCAGGGGATGCCGCCGCCGGGTCTCCGAGTAACGTTTGACCAGGGTCTCCTCCTTGGCCTCCAGATAGAGCACCCGCAGGTCCACCTTTCCCCTCAGGCGCCTGAGTTCCTCCGGCAGGCCCGCCAGGCTGGGCTCGCTGCGGGCATCGATGCTCACCGCCGTGTCCTGATAGCCGGAGAGCTGGAGGTATTGCACCGTCTCGGGGAGGAGCGCGGCGGGCAGGTTGTCGATGCAATAGAAGCCGCCGTCCTCCAGGACGTTCAGGGCAACGCTCTTGCCCGACCCGGACAGGCCGGTGATGACGACTAGGCGCATGAGTTGATGAGAACCATTCCTAACCGCGGACATTATGCCCCATCGGCCGGAGACCTGCCGCCAGGGTTGCTAGTCTTCCAGCCCCGGCTGCACCTCGTCCTCTGCGGCGATGGCGGCGCGCTGCCGGTCCGCGAACTCCGTGGCGGAGTTGAATCCGCGCAGCTTGAGGATGTGGTTCCGCACCGCCACCTCCACAAGCACGGCCAGGTTGCGGCCCACGGCCACGGGGATGCGGACCTCCGGCATCTCCACGCCGAGGATGACCCGGCTTTCCGCCCGCATATCCAGCCGGTCCACCTGTTCCCAGCGCTCGGCCGGCGTGAGATGGATGATGAGCTTGAGATTCTTCTTGTGCTTGACCGCGGTCTCGCCGAACAGCCGCCGGATATTGAGCACCCCCAGACCGCGTACCTCCATGAAGTCCTGCAACAGGCTGGGGCAGCGTCCCTCCAGGGTGTCCGGGGAAACGGCGAATACCTCCACGGCATCGTCGGCCACCAGCCGGTGACCCCGGCTGATGAGCTCCAGCGCCAGTTCGCTCTTGCCCACCGCGGGATCGCCGGTGATCAGCACCCCCAGGCCCGAGACCTCCAGGAACACCCGGTGCAGCATGGTGGAAGGGGCCAGAGCCTGGGTCATCAGGAAGGAAAGGAGACGCATCAGGACCGGGCTCTGCTCCGGGGAGGAGAACAAGGGGGTCTGGGTACGATCGGCAGCATCGACCAGGGCTTCAGGCACCTCCTCGCCGTTGGCCACCACCACGGCTGCCAGTTCCGTCGCGTAGAGGTTGTCGATGGCCAGACGCAGCCCTTCCGGCGTCAGCTGGCGCAGGTAATCCATTTCCGCGCAACCCATCACCTGGACGCGATTGGGATGAACGAAATTGAGATGTCCGATCAGGGCCAGGGTGGGCTTTTGCACCGTATCCGAGGTCAGGCGCCGGTCTCCCCCCGATTTGCCTGCGACCCAGATCAGTTGGAGCTTTTCGGCGGCCGCCCGGAAGAGGTCGGCCACCGTGATGTAGGGACTTACGGGGTCCACGAGGTGATCAGCTGATGCAGGGTCGCCGCATCGGGGGCCTTGCGCAGGCTCTCGCGGAAGGACTGTTCGCTGAACATCTGGGCCAGTTCACCCAGGATCTGCAGGTGCAGATCGGTCGCCGCCGACGGTGCCAGCAGAATGAATACCAAGTCGACGGGCAGGTTGTCCGGCGCATCGAAATCGATGGGTTCCTTCAGGCGCAGGAAGGCGCAGGCCGTGTCCTTGAGGCCCTTGATCCTGCCGTGGGGGATGGCGATCCCGTAGCCCAGGGCCGTCGATCCCAGCTTCTCACGCGAGAACAGGCTGTCGAAGACCTCGCCGGAGGTGACCCCGTAGTTGTCCTGGATGAGTTCTGCGGCAAGTTCGAACAGGCGCTTCTTGCTGGCCGCCTCGAAATCGGCACGTATGTTCTCCGGCCGGATCAGGGGTGAAATGAGATTCATGGTATAGATGGGCAAAACGCCCCGTCGTGCGGGGCGTAGGTTCAGCCGAGTTCGGCCTTCTGTCGTTTGAGCCCCCCGGACTCCCGGTGCACGTCGCCGAACTTCTCCTTGTATTTGAGGATCTGTCGGTCCAGCTTGTCCGCCAGGACGTCGATGGCGGCGTACATGTCACCGTCGGCGGCCTCAACGAAGATGTCTTTGCCGGGCATGTGGACGTTGACCTCGGCCTTTTGCTGGAGTTTCTCCACGGACAGGATGACGGAGACGTCGATCACATGGTCGAAGTGTCGGGTCACCCGGTTCACGAGTTTGTCTTCCACATAGGTGCGAATGGCAGGCGTGACCTCCAGGTGATGACCGGTGATGTTGTAGTTCATAAACACTCCTTCATCTGAGAAACGCAAGTCAAACCGACTTACGTTGGTTGGCGGGAGGGATGTTCATCGCTTCCCGGTATTTGGCAACCGTTCGTCGTGCCACCACAAAGCCCTGGGCCTTCAGCATATCCGAAATGACGCTGTCGGACATGGGCTGTTCCACGCGCTCCGCATCGATGAACTGCTTGATCAGCGCCTTGATGGCCGTGCTCGATGCGGAACCGCCCGCTTCCGTCGACAGAGAGCTGCCGAAAAAGTATTTGAACTCGTATATCCCCCTGGGCGTCATCATGTATTTCTGGGTGGTCACCCTGGAGATGGTGGACTCGTGCAATTCCAGGGCATCGCCGATTTCCCTCAGGGTCAGGGGCCGCATGGCCACTTCGCCGTATTCGAAGAAATGGCGCTGCCGGTCCACGATGGCCTGGGCGACCCGGAGGATGGTTTCGAAACGCTGCTGCACGTTCTTGATCAGCCAGCGCGCCTCCTGCAACTGACTGGACAAATGGCTGCCGTCCTCGCGGTTCTTCCGCAGGATGTCGGCATACATCTGGTTGATGCGCAATTTGGGCATGGCATCCGGGTTCAGGCTGGCCACCCACAGCCCCTTGACCTTTTTGACGATCACGTCGGGAACCACGTAGCGGGCCTCCAGCGGCGCATAACGCGAGCCCGGTCGCGGGTCCATGGAGGTGATGAGCTGGCGGATGGCGATAAAGTCCTTGTCGGTATGGACATCCAGGAGCTTCTTGAGTTTGCCGTACTCCCGGTCGGCCAGCAGCCCCAGATGGTCGCATACCACCGACTTGGCCTCCGACAAGAACGGGGTGTCCGGGGGCAGGGTCATCAGTTGCAGGTACAGGCATTCCCCCAGATCGCGCGCCCCAACCCCGGGCGGGTCGAAACTCTGAAGCAGCCTGAGGGCGGCCTGCAGCTCCAGGGGGTCCACCTCAAGCTCCTCCGGCAGGAGTTCCGCCACCTCTTCCAGGCTGACGGAAAGATAGCCGTCATCGTCGATGCACTCGACGAGCAGGGCCACCAGCCGACGATCCCGCTCCGACAGCGAGGTGAGGGAAAGCTGGTTCATGAGATGCTGCCGCAGGCCCTGGCTGGAGGCGTCCGCCTGCTGAAACTCCCGGTCATCGTCGTCGTCCGACGCGGACGAGACATAGCTGCGGTCCCCCCAGGCCATCTCCCCGTAAACGTCCTCGGTGTCGCGGCTGCGGGGTTCCTCCTCGGTCTGGCCAGGCGGCTGCTCGTGGGCATAGTCCTCGTCCAGGCGCTCCAGGAGCGGGTTGTCCTGGAGCATCTGGCCGATTTCCTGGTTCAAGTCCAAGGTCGACAGTTGCAGCAGCCGGATGGACTGTTGCAACTGAGGGGTGAGGGTGAGCTGCTGATGCAGCTTGAGCTGTAGGCTTTGCTTCACAATGAAGCTGGATCGGGTCGTAGGGTCAGATCGGGTTTGGTCAGAGGCGGAAGTGCTCTCCCAGATACACCTTTCTCACGCTTTCATTATAAATGATCTCATCGGGCCCCCCCGAAGCAAGAACGGTTCCCTCGTTGATGATGTAGGCGCGGTCGCATATCCCCAGCGTTTCACGCACGTTATGGTCGGTGATGAGGACGCCGATGTCCCGTTCCACCAGGAAGCGCACGATCTTCTGGATATCCACCACGGAAATGGGGTCGATGCCGGCAAAGGGCTCGTCCAGCAGGATGAAACGGGGTTCCATGGCCAACGCCCGCGCGATCTCGACCCGGCGGCGCTCCCCCCCGGACAGGCTCACCGCCCGGGCCTTGCCCAAATGGGTGATGTGCAGGTCGGTGAGCAGATACTCCAGCTGGTCCTCCAGCTTGGCGTTGCGCAATCCACGCAGTTCCAATACCGCCGAGATGTTCTCCTCCACGCTCAATTTTCGGAAGATGGAGGGCTCCTGGGGCAGGTAACACAAGCCGCTGCGGGCCCTCTTGTACACCGGTGCGTGGGTGATGTCCTGGCCGTCAAGCAGAATACTGCCGCCGTCGGCACGCGTCAGCCCCACCAGCATGTAAAAACAAGTGGACTTGCCCGCACCGTTGGGCCCGAGCAAACCGACGACGTCGCCGCTGCGGACCTCCAGGGAGACGTCGCTGACCACCTGGCGTGACTTGTAGCGCTTCCTCAGGCCCCTTGCCTCCAGCACGCTCATGGTTGGGCCGGCGTCTGCGTCTTGACAGGTGGTGGCCTCTTGGAAGGCACCTCCTCCTTCTTGGGCAGGATGACCGCACGCACCCGTCCCTGCTTCTGCCCGTGCAATCCACCCTTGGCCTGGAACAGTTCGGTGCGGTCGTTGTAGGTGATGTAGTCACCCCGCAACTCTTCATCACCCTTTTTGAGGTGCCCTTCCCCGATCAGCGTGATCAGGTTGTCATGGGCATCGTAATCGATGCGATCCGCCTGGCCCTCCACCCATTGGTCCTTGCCCTCGACCTTCTGGCGGAACCTGACAGGGTTGCCGGTAGCCATACCGGATTTGATGCCGTTCGCGTCCTGGTGAATCTCGATCCTGTCTGCGGAGAGCCAAAGCGTTCCCTGGGTCAGGACCACCTTGCCCTTGTAAATGGCGACCTTTTGCAAGTCGTCCATATGGGCGCTGTCCGCCTCGATATGCACGGGTTGGTCCCGGTCCGCCCGCTCCGCGTGCGCCGGCCGGGTGAAAGCGGCCCAGGCCACGCCCGCGAGGAGCACGGGGAGGAGGAATCGGACCCACTTCCAGCGATCCGGCACCCATGCGAACCCTTTAATGCGGGAATTCATAGATCCCACTCACATCGCCCTCCAATACGAGCTGCCTGGTCTTGCCGTTCAAGAACAGGCTGTTTGCGGTCAGGACGGAAGCGCGCTCCTGTATCCGCACGGGTTTGTCGGTCTCCATCGTGTTGGCATCCGGAATGATACGAAGATACTCCGTAGTCAACACCATCTCGCCCCCGCCCCCCCGGGCAGCCTGCGTCAGCCTGACTTGCCTCAGCAAGTAGAGGTTTTCGCCATCGGACGATATCAGCCCACGCTGGGCGGTAGCATAGAGCGGCGGGGATCCCGGCCTGCTCTGCTCGAACCGAGGCTGCCGCAACGTGGTCGTGTCGTCGTCCATGTAATGGGTCATCCTGACTGCGGCCAGGGAATGTCGGGGCCGTCCTTCGGCGTCGAATGCCGTGGCCACGAAGTTGGTGATTTCGGTGTCCGGGTCATGGCTGAAACCCGCATTGTCCACGGGCAGTTTCTTGTCGGAAACCTGATTCAGCCAAATGCTGAGTGCGGCCAGAAAGGCTGCGATGGCGATGTAGAACCAGGAAGGCTGGCTGAAGTTCATCGCTCGTAAAGGGACATTTGCCCTTCCCATGTCCCCTGGGCATGCATGATCAGCTCGCAGGTCTCACGTGCCGCCCCCCGGCCGCCCTGGGCCCGCGTCACATAATGCACCTGGGCCCGTACGCGTTCGGGCGCACCCGGTACGGAGATGGCGAATCCGCAACGCTTCAATACCGGAAGGTCCACCACGTCGTCGCCCATGTAGGCGATCTCCTCCGTGGCCAGGCCCGTTTCGGACAACAGGTCCCGGTAGGCGTCCAGCTTGTCGTGTGCCCCCTGGAAGATCCGGCTGATGCCCAGGTTGCCGGCCCGGTGCAACACCACCTGGGAGGTGCGGCCCGTGATGATGGCGGCCTCCACGCCGGTGGCTTGCAGCATCTTGATTCCATGGCCGTCCAGGGAGTTGAAGGCCTTGTATTCCTGGCCGTCATCGCCGTAGAACAGGCTTCCGTCCGTCAGCACCCCGTCCACGTCGAAGACCACCAGCCGCACGGATCTGGCCCGGGCGTAGACCTGCTCCAGGTTCATACCACCCCAGCCCTGAACAGGTCGTGCATGTTGAGGGCGCCCACCAGGCGTTCATCGGCATCCAACGCAAGCAGGCCGTTGATCTTGTTCTCCTCCATGATCCGCACGGCCTCCACCGCCAAGGCATCGACGGAAATGGTGCGCGGTGAAGTCTTCATGACGTCTCGGATGCTGGCTCTGCGCACATCCACGTCCCGGTCCAGGCAGCGTCGCAGATCGCCGTCGGTGAAGATCCCGGTCAGGTGCCCGGCGTCGTCCACCACCGCCGTCATTCCCAGGCCCTTGCGGGTCATCTCCAGAAGCGCCTCCTTCATGCTGGCCGCCAGGTTGACCACAGGCAAGTCCTCGTCCGTGTGCATGACGTCGCGCACGTGCACCAGCAGCCGCCTTCCCAGGCTGCCGCCGGGATGGGTGCGGGCGAAATCCTCGGCGGTGAAGCCGCGTGCAAACAGGGCGGCGACCGCCAAGGCGTCCCCCAGGGCCAGGCTCGCGGTGGTACTGGCGGTAGGCGCCAGATTATGGGGGCAGGCCTCCTGGTCCACCCGGGCGTCGAGATGGATATCCGACTGATGCGCCAAGGTCGATCCGGCGTTGCCGGTGACGGCGATCAGCCGCGCCCCACGGCGCTTGATCAAGGGGACGATGCTGACCAGCTCGGCGCTTTCACCCGAGTTGGACAGGACGATGACCACATCCTGGCCGGTGATCATGCCCAGGTCGCCGTGGCTCGCCTCGGCCGGGTGGACGAAAAACGCAGGTGTCCCGGTGCTCGCCAGGGTGGCGGCGATCTTGCCCGCGATATGCCCGGATTTGCCCATGCCGCTCACCACCACGCGCCCTTTACAGTTCAGGATGGCCTCCACCGCCTGCAGGAAGACCTCGTTCATGCGGTCCATCAGCGCGGACACGGCACGGGATTCTATCTCCAGCGTGCGTCGGGCAAGGGAGAGGATCTCGGCGGCAGTGGGGTTCTGGGATGTCATAATGACCGTCAAGTATAACGTGAGCCCTCGACACCCCGGTACTCCACCCGCGATGCCCACCACACTGGAACTCGTCCTGGTCCTGCTCGCCTCCGGCGTGCTGGCCGTGGCGCTGTTCCGTGCGCTCAGGCTGCCCGCACTGCTGGGCTACATCCTGATCGGGGCCGTGCTGGGATCGCTGCTGCACAACCACAACGAGGATGCGCCGGCCGTGCATCTGGCGGAGTTCGGCGTGGTCTTTCTCATGTTCTCCATCGGCCTGGAGTTCTCCCTGGCCAAGCTCAAGACCATGCGCACGGCGGTGTTCGGCCTGGGCGGCCTGCAGGTGGTGCTGACCATGCTGCTGGTGACGGCCTTCGGACTAGCCCTGGGTCTGCCCTGGGAATCCGGCCTGGCAGTGGGGGCCATCCTGGCCATGTCCTCCACGGCCATCGTCAGCAAGCTCCTGGTGGAGCGCAACGAACTGGATACCGAACACGGGCGCCAGATCATGGGCGTGCTCCTGTTCCAGGACCTGGCCGTGGCGCCCCTGGTGATCTTCATCCCCGCCCTCGCCGCAAAACACGACATGGCGGCCTCCCTCGCCTGGGCCGGTGCCAAGGCCGCCCTGGCCCTGTTTCTGATCCTGGCCCTGGGGCAGCGCCTCATGCGGCCCTGGTTCCATCTCATCGCCCAGGCGAAGTCCAGCGAGCTGTTCATGCTCAACGTGCTGCTGATCACCCTGGGCCTGGCCTATATCACCGACCGGGCCGGACTCTCTTTGGCCCTGGGGGCCTTCCTCGCTGGCGTGCTCATCGCCGAGACGGAATATCGCTACCAGGTGGAGAGCGACATACGCCCTTTCAGGGACGTCCTCATGGGCCTTTTCTTCATCTCCATCGGCATCCTGCTGGACTTCCGCGTGGTGGCCGAGCAGTGGCTGCACGTGATGCTCGCGGTGGCCCTGTTCATGGCTGCCAAGCTGCTGCTGGTGACCCTGGCCTCCGCCCTGTTCAACCACAGTTGGACAGTCGCCCTGCGCACCGGGCTTTCCCTGGCCCAGGCCGGCGAATTCGGGTTCGTGCTGCTCACGGTGGCATCCGGCCACGGCCTGGTGCAGGCACCCATGCACCAGGCCATCCTGGCCGCCATGATCCTGTCCATGCTGCTCTCCCCGCTGCTCATCCAGCAAAGCGCCAGCATCGCCCGCTTCCTGGAGGGCGGCGAATGGACCCGGCAGGCCAAGGGCATCCACGAGATCGCGGCGAAGACCTTCGGCGTCACGGGCCATGTCATCCTGTGCGGCTACGGCCGCAGCGGCCAGAATCTGGCCCGCCTGCTGGAGGCGGAAGACGTCCCCTTCATCGCCTTGGACCACGACCCGAGACGCGTCAAGGCGGCGGCGGCGGCGGGTGACAACGTGGTGTTCGGCGACTCCACCCGCAGCGAGGTCCTGCTGGCCGCCGGGCTGCGTCGGGCCAAGGCCGTGGTGGTCAGTTTCGCCCATACCCCCGCCGCCCTGCGCACCCTGGCCTCGGTACAGCAGCTCAAGCCGGAAACCCCGGTGATCATCCGCACCCTGGATGAATCGGACCTGGACGCCCTACGCCTGGCAGGGGCGACGGAGGTGGTCCCCGAGGTCATGGAAGGCGCCCTCATGCTGGGCTCCCAGACCCTGCTGATGGCCGGCATTCCCATGGCAAGGGTGCTCAAGCGCATCCGGCAGACCCGGGAACAGCGCTACATCACTTTGCGCGGCCACTTCCTGGGCAGGACCGACGAGGAAAACGAGGAGATCGACCAGGAGCGGCTGATCACCGTTGCCCTGCAGGGGGAACAACACCCCGCGGTGGGGCAGACCCTGGGCGAACTGGGGCTGGAATCGCTGGGGGTGACCGTGGTGGCCGTGCGCCGGCGCGGCATCCGGGCCGACGAGCCGGACCCCACCACCCGCCTCGTGGCCGGCGACACCCTGATCCTGCGCGGGGCACCGGATGGCCTCTCGGCGGCGGAACTGCGCCTGGGCGTGCGCTAGCGCACTTCTACAGCAGTGCCAGGTTGTCACGGTGGATCAGTTCCGGTTCGTCCAGATAGCCCAGGATAGCCTCGATCTCGGACGTGGGCCGACGTGCGATCCTGCGTGCCTCCTCGGCGTCGTAGTTCACCAGGCCGCGCGCGATGTCGCGCCCGTCCGGATCCAGACAGGCCACCACCTCGCCACGCCGGAAATCCCCGATCACCTCCACCACGCCCACGGGCAGCAGGCTCTTGCCGTGTTCCGTCAACGCCCGGGTCGCCCCGGCATCCAGCCTGAGCTTGCCGCAAACCTGGAGATGATCGGCCAGCCACTGGCGCCGGGCGGCCAGGGGCGTGCGCCTGGCCACCAACTGGCTGCCGATGAGCTCGCCCTGGGCCAGGCGTTCCAGGACGTCGTCCTCGCGGCCGCTGGCGATGACGGTGTGGGCCCCGCTGCGGCCGGCGCGCCGGGCTGCGAGGACCTTGGACAACATGCCGCCCTGGCTGATGGCGCTGCCCGCGCCGCCGGCCATGGCCTCCAACCCGGGATCGCCGGCCTCCGCCTCGCGCCCCAGGGTTGCCGACGGGTCCCGGCGGGGGTCCGCCGTGTACAACCGCTCCTGGTCGGTCAGTATGATCAGGACGTCCGCCTCGATGAGGTTGGCCACCATGGCGGCCAGGGTATCGTTGTCGCCGAACCTGATCTCCTCGGTAGTGACCGTGTCGTTCTCGTTGATGATGGGCACGGACCCGAGCTTCAACAGGGTGCGCAGGGTGCTGCGCGCATTGAGGTAGCGTTCCCTGTCGGCAAGGTCCGCATGGGTGAGGAGGATCTGGGCGGTGTGCAGTCCGTGGGACCGGAAGCAGCGCTCATAGGCCTCGATCAGGCCCATCTGCCCCACGGCGGCGGCGGCCTGCAATTCGTTCAGGGCATGCGGACGCCTGACCCAGCCCAGGCGCTGCATGCCTTCGGCGATGGCGCCGCTGGACACCAGGATCACCTCCTTGCCCAGCTTGGACAGGGCAGCCACTTGGGAGGCCCAGAGCGCCAGCCGGCTGTGGTCCAGCCCCCTGCCGTCGTTGGTGACCAGGCTGCTGCCCACCTTGACCACCAGGCGGTGGGCACCTGCGACCAGGGACTGGCTCATGGTCCCGACTCCGGATGTCTGAAACTGTCCAGATAGTCCATCACCGCCCGGGACAGGGCCTGGCAGCCCTCGTCCTTCAGCGCGGAGATGGCATAGACCGGCCCCTCCCAACCATACGCCTGCACGAAGGCCTCGATGCGTTCCCGGCGTTCGTCCTCGGGCAGCAGGTCGAGCTTGTTCAGCACCAGCCAGCGGGGCTTGCGGTAGAGCGCCTTGTCGTACTTGCGCAGCTCCTCCACGATGGCCCTGGCATCGGCCACGGGGTCGGCCTCGGGATCATAGGGGGCGAGGTCTACCAGATGGAGCAGCAGCCGGGTCCGGGCCAGGTGGCGCAGGAACTGGTGCCCCAGTCCCGCGCCTTCGGCCGCCCCCTCGATGAGTCCCGGGATGTCGGCCAGGACGAAGCTGCGCTCGGGATCCACCCGCACCACGCCCAGATTGGGGTGCAGGGTGGTGAAGGGGTAATCGGCCACCTTGGGCTTGGCGGCGGACACCGCGCGGATGAAGGTGGATTTGCCGGCATTGGGCATGCCCAGCAGACCTACGTCGGCGAGCACCTTGAGTTCCAGGTGCAAGCGGCGCTCCTCTCCGGGCTCGCCCGGCGTGGACTGGCGCGGCGCCCGGTTGGTGCTGGACTTGAAATGGAGGTTGCCCAGCCCCCCCTTGCCGCCCCGTGCCACCAGGGCACGGGCGCCGTGCCGGTCCAGGTCGGCGATCACGTTGCCGTCCGCCTCGTCGCGCACGAGCGTACCCACGGGCACCCGCAGGGTGAGGTCCTCGCCGCCACGGCCGTAGCAGTCGGCCCCGCGCCCGTTCTCGCCGTTCTGGGCGCGAAACACCTTGCTGTACCGAAATTCCACCAGGGTGTTGAGATTGCGGTCGGCCTCCGCCCAGATGCTGCCGCCACGGCCGCCGTCGCCGCCGTCCGGGCCGCCCCGGGGGACGTATTTCTCCCGCCTGAAGGACACGGCGCCGTTGCCGCCCTTCCCGGCGGTCACCTCGATGTTGGCCTCGTCGATGAACTTCATGCGGATTCCTGAACGGAAAAATGGCCGCTGGGCGGCCATTCTCGGTACCGGTCGGGCATCAGGCTGGCGGAAGGCGCAAGGCCCTATCCTCGGATAGGGCCTGCCTCCGCCCCGGTCCTGTTCAGGCTTGCACGGGAACGATGTTGACCGTGCGGCGCTTGAGCGGCCCCTTCACGGTGAATTCCACCACCCCGTCCACCAGGGCGAACAGGGTGTAATCGCGGCCCATGCCTACATTCTTGCCGGGATGGAACTGGGTGCCGCGCTGGCGCACGAGGATATTGCCCGCGGGCACCAACTGTCCGCCGTAGCGCTTGACACCCAACATCTTGGGCTTGGAGTCGCGGCCGTTGCGGGAACTGCCGCCTGCTTTTTTGTGTGCCATTGCTATGCTCCTCGATCAGGCCACGGAGATGCCGTCGATGCGGATCTCGGTGAAATTCTGCCGGTGGCCCTGGCTCTTCCGGTAGTGTTTGCGCCGCTGCATCTTGAAGATCGTGACCTTGTCGCCACGCCCGTGGCCCAGCACGGTGGCCTTGACGCTGGCCCCTTCCACCATGGGGGTGCCCACCTGGACGGCGTCACCGTCCGACACCATCAGCACGTCCTTGATCTCGATTTCGCCACCAACCTCGACGGGAAGGCTCTCGACCTTGAGCTTGCCGCCAGCGGCGACCTTGTATTGCTTGCCACCGGTTTTGATGACCGCGTACATGGCTGGCTCCGAAAACAGTAAATTAAGAAACGGTGAATTGTATTCAACTCATCCGTACTATGCAATCCGGCCCGGACTATCGATAGTCCGGGCCGGGCGTGCAGTCCCGGCAAAGTCTGCGCCGGGCCCCGCACCCGCCATGCCCGAGGAATTTCGTGTTGGAACGAGGGGCAGGCCTCTGTGTCCACACCGGTCCATGTTAATCTTCCATATCGGCTTCGCCGACCGGAAAGCCTTCCATTTGCGAGATCATGGCCATACCGGCCCGGCCTGGAGGCGGGGTTTGCGCCTGCCTCGGATTGGGCGGGAGCAATGCCCTGGTTCGTCCGGACGGCGTGAGCGCTGATTTCTTGAATCGGCGCCCGCATGGCGTCGTCACCGCGTAAACGATACCGCATCGTCACGACCCCGACGAGGCTTGAACCCTATGGATGCTGAACTCAGGATGCCCGGACTGAGACGCCGGGCGGCGTGTTTCTTGTACGAAGCGGTGCTGCTGGTCGCGCTCCTGATCGTCGCGAGCTTTCCCGTCGTGGGATTCCTGCCCACCGTCCCCACGCCGATATCGCGTCTGATCAACCAGGCCTACCTGTTCACGATCGCCGGCCTCTACTTCACCTGGTTCTGGCGCCACGGCGGCCAGACCCTGGCGATGAAGACCTGGCGGATCCGCCTCATCAGCCCGGCAGGCGGGCAGGTGAGCCTGGGCCAGGCCTGGCTGCGTTATACCCTGGCGGTCATGGGGCTCTTCGCCATGGGGATCGGCTTCTTCTGGGCCCTCTGGGACAGGGAGCACCTGTTTCTGCACGACCGGCTCGCAGGCACCCGGCTGATCCAGTCAACGACGCTCGACGCCCAGAAGGGCGGCCACGGCGGCGGCGGCGAACACCGCGAGCCCGAGGAAGGCGCTCAAGGCGGGGGGCCAGCCGTTTAGCAGGCCCAGGTGTCCAAACAGGCGATTGAACAGATAGAAACCCAGGCCGATGAAAATGCCGGCGAGCACCCTTCCGCTGATCCCCGACGTGCGGGGCTGGTGATAGGCGAAGGGCAATGCCAGCAGGAGCATGACCGGGGCGGCCAATGGCAGGGAAAGCTTGTTCCATAGGGCGATCTCGTAGCGCGTCGTCCTTTGCTTGTTTTCGCGCAGGTGCTCCACATAGGCGAACAGCGCGCGTGCCGACATCTCGTCGGGCGACACCATCAGGACGGCCAACAGGTCCGGAGTCACGTCGGAACGCCAGGGCAGGCTGGCAAATCGCTCGATCCGCGTTCCCTGGGGGGAGATCTGGGTCTGCACCACTTGCTGCAGGTTCCACCAGCCACCTATCTGCCAGTTCGCCCGTTTGGCCAGCCGGATCAGCTTGAGACGGAAGTCATCGTCGAAGGTGTACATGCGCATGTTGACCAGGGTGGTGTCGGGCAGCATTTCCTGGATATTGATGAAGGTGTTGCCGTCCTTGGCCCACAGCCCGGAGCGGAATTGTTCCGCCACCACGCCGGTCGTGGCCCGAACCTTGAGCTGTTGTGCCGCGCGGTCCGTAACGGGGATGACGAACTCTCCCAAGGCAAAGGTCACCGCACCCAGGAACAGGCCCAGGGCGACCATGTACCCGATCAGGCGCTGCATCGACATCCCGGACACCCGCATCACGGTGAACTCGGAGCTGGCGGACAGGCGGGCGAAGGCGAGCAGGGCACCGACCACCGTGGAGACCGGCAACATTTCGTGGATATGGCCCGGCAAACTCAAGAGGATGTGCAACAGCGCCACGGCCAGGGTATAGGCCGGCGGATGCAGGTCGCCCATTTCCTGGACCAGGTCCAGAAACACGAAGAGCAGAACCAGCATGGCCAGGACCATGGCCACCGCCCCCAGGATCTCCCGGGCCAGGTAGCGCGCCAGGATCTTCATCGGCTAGCGCCCCCTGGGACCATGCATATAGCGCCAATACAGCCAGACCAGCATCAGGGCCATACTGCCATGCACCACCAGCAGGCCGCCCATCGCGGACAGTCTCCCCTCCGTGACCCACCCTTCGGACAGACCGATGAAGTTGCTGTAGATGGTGTAGACCAGCATGGCGAAGATGATGTTGGTGGACCGACCCGCCCGGGGATTGATATGGCTCAGGGGTACGGCGGAAAGGGCCAGCAGCAGTGCGCTGATGGGAAAACCCAGACGCCATGCCCATTCGGCCATGTAATTCGGGCTGCGGCTGCGCAGTAAATCCACCGTCGGAACGGCATGAATGCTCTGATCCCGCGTCTTGCCCACCGTAGGCTTCAACCGGATGGCATAGGACTCGAACTCCATCATCCTGTAGTCCGCCTCACCCGGGACCCCCTCGTAGCGCCGGCCCTGACGCAGGACCACGAAACGATCCCCGTTCGGCCGCTCGGTGACGACCCCGTCGCGGGCGACGATGACGCCGCTGCGCCCATTCTGGGTGGAGTAGACGAAGACGTTCTGGATGTGGGTGCCGTTGCCGCTCTGGCTCTCCACGAAAATGACGTGCCCCCCCGGCTCGCTTTCGACGAAGACCCCCGGTGTGAGGCCTGAAATCTGATCCCGGGTCGAGAGGATGCGCTCGTATTCAAACCGTTTGTGCGACGCCCAGGGAATCACCACCGTGCTCATGAAGGCGATGACCAGGGTGACCGGCACGGCAAACCTCAACACGGCCGACAACCAGGAGAAGGCGCTGAGGCCGGACCCCATCCAGATCACCATCTCGCTGTCGCTCCAGGACCTGGAGAGGCTGAGAAACACCCCGATGAACAGGGCCAGGGAAAGCAGCACCGGCAGATAGTGCACCAGGCCGAAACCGATGAAGGGCAGCACCGCCCGGTTTTCCAATTCCCCCAGGGCTGCCCTGCCCAGCATGCGGACCAACAGGGTGGAAAGGATGATGGCCGTCAGCGCGGCGAAGGCCACCCCTCCCGTGCCGGACATTTCCCGGATGAGAGACTTACGGAAGGTACGCACTTTGACTTGTGCCTAGGTTGGCAGAAATAATGCGATTGAGTGCGATTTACGCAATTCGGTAGAGAAAGACCCGGGACGTCATCAGGACCAGGAGTTTCCAATGGAATTTAGCATAAAACACGGCAGCCCCGGAAAAGAGCGCACCGCCTGCGCGGTGGTGGGCGTGTTCGAGCGCCGCAGGCTGTCCCCCGCCGGGGAGATCATCGACGACGCCGCGGGGAAATACCTCAGCGGAATCCTCCGACAGGGGGACATGGACGGAAAGGCCGGCAGCACCCTGCTTCTGCACCAGGTCCCCAACACCCGATGCGACCGCGTGCTGCTGGTGGGGTTGGGCAAGGAGGACGAATTCAGGGACAGGGCTTATCGGGATGCCATACGGACCGCCGTCAAGGCGCTGGAGGAGACGGGGGCCACGGAAGCGGTCCTTTATCTCACGGAATTGGCGGTGGCGAAACGCGATCCGGCCTGGAAGATCGAACAGGCCGTCGTCGTGGCCATGGACACCCTTTACCGTTTCGACCAGACCAAGAGCAAAGCGGAGGCAAAGCCTGGCCCGCTGCGCCGACTCAGCCTGTTCGCCCCGGGCCGGGGGGCGCAGGCCGAGGCGGAGGCCGCCGTTGCCCGCGGTGTTGCCGTCGGCGAAGGCATGAAGCTCGCCCGGGATCTCGGCAACCTGCCCGGCAACATCTGCACCCCTGCCTACCTGGCCACCCAGGCCCGCGCCCTGGCCAAGGCGCATGGCCTGGGGGTGGAAGTCCTGGAAGAGTCGGACATGAAGAAGCTGGGCATGGGGGCACTCCTGTCCGTGGCGAAAGGCAGCGAGCAACCCCCCAAATTCATCGTCCTGCATCACCGCGGCGCGCCGAAGAAAGCGAAGCCGGTGGTCCTGGTGGGCAAGGGCATCACCTTCGATTCCGGCGGCATCTCCATCAAACCCTCGGCCGACATGGACGAGATGAAGTACGACATGAGCGGCGCCGGCTCGGTCCTCGGCACCCTGAAGGCAGCGGCCATGATGAAGCTGCCCCTGAACGTGGTCGGGCTCATCCCCACCTGCGAGAACCTTCCCAGCGGGCGCGCCAACAAGCCCGGCGACGTGGTCACGTCCATGTCCGGACAGACCATCGAGGTCCTGAACACGGATGCCGAGGGGCGCCTGATCCTGTGCGACGCCCTGAGTTACGCGGAACGCCTCGACCCGGCCGCGGTGGTGGACATCGCCACCCTCACCGGGGCATGCGTCATCGCTCTGGGCAGTGTGGCCACGGGCCTGATGGCCAACGACGATGACCTGGCGGGGGAGCTTCTGCATGCCGGAGACGAGGCCTACGACCGCTGCTGGCAATTGCCCCTGTGGGACGACTATCAGGAGCAACTCAAGAGCCGGTTCGCGGACATGGCCAACATCGGCGGCCGGCCCGCCGGTACCATCACCGCGGCATGCTTCCTGTCGCGCTTCACCAAGAAATACGCCTGGGCCCACCGGGACATCGCCGGCACGGCATGGAAATCGGGCAAGGACAAGGGCAGCACCGGCAGACCGGTGCCCTTGCTGCTGCATTTCGTGGCCAACAGGGCGGCGCGCCGCGGCTAGGATACCGGCCGGGACCACCCGGACCGAAAGGCGCTAAGGCTTCAGCACCGTATTGCGCGCCTCCGGCAGCAGCTCGGGATAATCCCGGGAGCAATGCAGGCCGCGGCTTTCATGCCGCTGAACGGCGCAACGCACGATCAGGTCCGCCGTCAGCACCAGGTTTCTCAGCTCGATCAGATCGTTGCCGACCCGGAAGTTGCTGTAGTACTCCTGGATTTCCTCAGTCAGCAGACGAATGCGATGGGCTGCCCACTCCAGGCGTTTGCTGGTGCGCACGATCCCCACGTAGTCCCACATGAAGCGCCTCAGCTCGTGCCAGTTGTGGGCGATCACGATCTCCTCGTCGGCGTCGGTCACGCGGCTTTCGTCCCAGGCCGGAAGCCGCTTGTGCGGCGCGGGGGTGGCAGCTGCGATGTGCTGAGCGGCCTCCCGGCCGTACACGAGGCATTCGAGCAGGGAATTGCTGGCCAGGCGGTTCGCGCCGTGCAGACCCGTATAGCTCGTCTCGCCGATGGCATACAGGTTGTCCAGATTCGTGCGGCCCTGGGCGTCCACCTGGACGCCGCCGCAGGTGTAATGGGCGGCGGGCGCGACCGGCATCCACTCCCGGGTGATGTCGATGCCCAGCTCCTTGCAGCGGGCATAGATGGTGGGGAAATGGTCGATGATGAAGTTGGCCGGCTGATGGGTGATGTCCAGGTAGACGCAATCCAGACCCCGCTTCTTCATTTCGAAGTCGATGGCCCGGGCGACGATGTCCCGGGGTGCCAGTTCCGCCCGCTCGTCGTGTTCGGGCATGAACCGGGTGCCGTCGGCCAGTCTGAGCACGGCCCCCTCCCCGCGCATGGCCTCGGTAACCAGGAAGGACTTGGCCCTGGGATGGTAAAGGCAGGTGGGATGAAACTGGATGAACTCCAGATTGGCCACCCGGCAGCCGGCACGCCAGGCCATGGCGATGCCGTCGCCGGTGGCGGTGTCCGGATTCGTGGTGTAGAGGAAGGCCTTGCCCGCCCCGCCCGTGGCCAGGACCGTAAAGCCCGCCGAGATGGTCTCCACCCGGCCCGTGCGGGTGTCCAGCACGTAGGCCCCATACACCCGGTCCTCGTCCAGGCCGAGCTTGCGGCCGGTGATGAGGTCGACGGCGATGTGGCTGTTCAGCAGATGGACGTTGGGGGCGCCTGCCAGGCGTTTGAGCAGGGTTTCCTGCACCGCATGTCCGGTGGCGTCGGCCACATGCAGGATGCGCCTGTAGCTGTGGCCGCCCTCCCGGCTTAGGTGATAGCCGCCGCCTTCCCGGTCGAACGGGACCCCCTGCCAGATCAGCCATCCCACCGCCCTGGGCCCTTCCTCCACCACATGACGCACCACCGTCTCATCGCACAGGCCCGCCCCTGCCACCAGGGTGTCCCGGACATGGGCCTCGAAGCTGTCCTCCCCCGAGAATACCGAGGCGATACCGCCCTGGGCCCTTTGGCTGGAGCTATCCGCCGGGTCCTTCTTCGCCAGCATGATCACGCTGAGCCCTTCGGGCAGCGACAGTGCCAAGGTGTTGGCAGCCAACCCGGCCCCGATGACGAGGACATCGCAGTGCTTCATGAATAACCTTAAGCGTCGTATAGGAACCAAACCCGGCGTCGATTGGTCTTTTTAGCAGCCGTGTGTAGCAGGGCGGTTATACTAGCCCCGCCTTGGGTTGGGAAGCCCTGATTCGGGTGTGAAAAATAAGCTTAGGGACACGCGGGTATGAGTGAACGAGATGCCGACCTGGTCCTGGTGGAGCGGGTTCGACAAGGTGATAAGCGTGCATTCGGTCTATTGGTCGAGAAGTATCGCCGCAAGATCGGCAGGTTGCTGTCGAGGATGGTGCGCGACCCCGAAGAGGTCGAGGACATCGCCCAGGAAACCTTCATCAAGGCCTACCGGGCGCTGCCCCAGTTCCGGGGCGATGCGGCGTTTTACACCTGGCTGTACCGCATCGCGGTCAATACCGCCAAGAACCATCTGGCCACGCGCAATCGCAGCATGCCCACCGTCAGCGATGCCGTGGGCGACAGCGAAGACGGAAACGATGAACGTTTCAGCGCTACGGATATCAATACACCTGATGCAGAACTGCTGACGAAACAGATCGCATATGCTGTCAATGAAGCTGTTGAGGCCCTGCCGGATGAATTGCGAACGGCCATTACCTTGCGGGAAATCGAGGGGATGAGTTACGAGGACATTGCCAACTTTATGGGTTGCCCTATCGGCACAGTTCGGTCGCGTATCTTTCGGGCACGCGAAGCCATTGCCGTTAAACTGCGACCGTTGTTGGGCACAACCGATGACAAGAGGTGGTAAACATGTTGCCGAACAAACTGGAATCCCTAGCAGTTGAAGAAGACGAAGCGTGGTTGTCCGCCCTACTGGACGGCGAACTGGACGATGACGCCGGTCGCGGGGCCTTGTCCAAGCTGGACAAGGATGCGGAAGCTCGCCGGAAATGGGCCGAATACAGCCTCGTCGGAGACGTTCTGCGCGGACAGGGCGTGGCCCAGCCCGGGTTGTCGGAACGGCTGACCCGGGCGCTGGAAAACGAGCCGACCATCCTGGCCCCCGTGCATCGGCCCCGTTCCCACCAGCCCGTCCTGTGGCTGGCTGCCGCGGCCTCCGTCGCCGCAGTCAGCTGGGTCATCTGGACTGCGGCACCGCAACAGGACGCCTCGCAGCAACTGGCTATCCAGGGGACACCCGTGTCGGCCGAGGTGGTGAACTCGTCGGAGGAGAATGCTGAGGTCATGCCCTATCTGGCCGCCCACCAAGATTATGCCCAGGCCCTGGTTTCGCCCACCGAAATGCATTTCACGAGGGTGACCCTGACCGCGCCGGAGGCCGACCAATGAGATGGCTGGCGTTGCTCGCGGTTGTCCTGGCGGGCAACGCCTTCGCCGGAGAACCCTTGTCCAAAGCAGATGCGGCATCCTGGCTGCAGAAGATGGCCGACGCCTCCAGGCATGTCGCCTACGAGGGGGTATTCGTATTCCAGCACGGCGACGTGATGCAGACCCTGCATATCGTCAACCGGCCCGCCGGCACATCGAAAGACAGCGACATCACCCTCATGAACGGTACCCAGAGGAGAGAAGTCCGTTGCGCCCACGGCACCGCCGTGAACATGGTGGGCATCGGCGGTTCCATCCATATGGAAAGGCGGCTGAACAGCCGCCACTTCCCCGATCTCCTGCCGGCCAACGCCGTTCCCCTGGCCAAATGGTACGGGGTTCGTCTGGGCAAACCGGACCGAGTGGCGGGCCTGGACTGCCAGAACGTGGAACTCGTCCCCAAGGACCACTACCGCTGGGGCTATGTCCTGTGTGCCGACAAGGATAACTACCTGCCCCTGCGGGCCATCATGGTGAACGATCGGGGACAACCCCTGCTGCAATACAGCTTCGCCGAGGTCAAGATAGGGACCGGCCACCTGAGCGATATGCCCAAGCTGAGCGCTCCCCTTGAGGCGCCGGCACAGGCCGGTGAAACCCAGGATCTGGTCGTGAACCATCTCCCGCCCGGGTTCAGTCGGGTGGCCGCGTTCAAACGCAGGCTGCCCAACAGGCATCATGCGGTGGATCACTGGGTCTTCAGCGACGGGCTCACCCACATCTCCATGTTCATCGAGCCGACCCTGCACCCTGTGGAAACGGTCAGGGGCGAGAGCCGCAAGGGCATGCTCAACCTCCTGACGCGGCAGGTGGGCCACTGGCGGGTCACCGTGGTGGGGGATGCGCCGTGGCCGGCGGTGGAGTCCATCGCCATGAGCCTGGCCGAACGCAAGCCATGATCGAGATGCCCGCCCGGGTCACCCGCGTGGAGAACGATGCCGCGTGGGTCTGCGTGGAATCGCCAGAATCCTGCGGTGCCTGCGGCGGTCACGGGTGCGGATCGTCGCTTTATGCGCGCATGCTGCATCCGCGGGAACCCGAGTACCCCGTGGAAAATTTCATCGCCGCCCGTCCGGGCGAGCACGTGGTGGTCGGCATTGAGGACGGCAGCATCCTGAAGGCGGTATGCTGGGGCTATCTGATGCCGCTGGTGTTGCTGATCGTGGGCGCGATCCTGGGAAGCACCTGGGGAGAGGCCTACGGTGTCCTGGGCAGCGTCGTCGGCATGCTGATCGCGACGGCATGGCTCCGTACCCGCCGCGGCAACGCTCAGCCCACCATTCTGAGACGTGGGAGCACGGTCTGCGACGCGAGGCCTTCCTGAACGCTGCGGCCCCGATGCAGCGGGACAGGCGCGATTTGAATCCATCAACACCTACACCTGCTCGGAGGTCCATCATGAACAAGTGGTTAGCTTGGCTGTCCCTGAGCTTCGGCCTCGCGGTGGCGGCCCATGCCGCCGATCTGCCGGACTTTACCGGCCTGGTCCAACAGGAAAGCCCCAGCGTGGTCAACATCACCACGACCACCACGGAGACGCCCGGGAGGCATTCCGGAGAGATGCCCGCGCCGGACGATATGTTCAAGTTCTTCCGCAAGTTCATGATCCCGGGAGAGCCCGGCCTGCACCATCCCTTCTCGCCCCTGCGCAGAGGCGAAGGTTCGGGCTTCATCATCAGCAGCGACGGTTACATCCTGACCGACGCCCACGTGGTGGACGACGCGGACCAGGTCACGGTGAAGCTCAACGACAAGCGCGAGTTCCGCGCCAAGGTCGTCGGCGTCGACAAGCGTACCGACGTGGCGCTCATCAAGATCAAGGCCGACAACCTGCCCAAGG
>JBJKSP010000258.1:0-3914 GCA_046703865.1 Thiobacillaceae bacterium | reverse complement strand
CCAGGGGGCGGCCACCAACAGCAGGGGCGTGGCCTGCAGGGCAAGTAGCGGCACCCGCAGGGCATGGGCCAGGTTGCCCAGCCACCAGCCCAGGGGCGTGGGCTCGGGGGCGCTCAGCCGCAGACGCCCCGCCCTCTGCTCGGCCTGGGCCTGTTCGATCAGCTCCCGGCGCAGGCGCCGGGCCTCGGTGCCGGAGGCCACGGGCGTTCGTGGGACACGAGCGGAGAGGAAGCGCTGCAGGGCGCTCTCCTCGTGGATCTGGCGCACCGTGCGGCCCAGCCAGTTGACGTAGTTGGCCCGGGTGGGCAGGGCGTGGGCGTGCAACCAGGCTGCCACGTCGGTGCCGGGATCGAAGCCCTCGCAGTGGCCGAGCAGGCGGCGCAGGCCGTCCCCCGCCCCGGCAGCCAGCTCGTCGAGCAGGGTCCGGGCCGGGCCGTCGCAGTCTCCCAGCAGGACCAGCCGCAGGCCCAGGCGCGGCGGGCTCACGTGGTAAAGGGAGAGGTCCGCCATGGCGGTCTCGTCCAGCACGATGAGCCGGGCGAAATGAACCCGTTCGAAGCGCCCGAAAGGCAGCACCGGGTTTTCCGGGTCCGCCACCCCGGGGGCGCTGTTCATCCCCGCCAGCAAGGCCCGCAGGCCGGCCTCGCGGCCGGCAGCCACGCTGGCCACCACCAGGAAGGGGGACTGCGGGGTCATGGCGTCAGAACTTCAGGCAGAAGTCGATCAGCCGGTCCTTGCCCCAGTACACCTTGCCCAGGTAGAAGCCCGGGCCGATGAGCCGGATCTCGTCGCGGATGTAGTGGGCCACGACGGAGGTGTCGGAGTAGTCCAGGACGATGCACTCCTTGCCATCAAGCCAGCTCGGGCCCTTGTAGACCTTGGCCACGATGGCCTCGAAGCCCAATATGGAGATGCGGTTCTTCAGGAACCCCTTCTCCGCATCGAACACCTTGCCCTGCCAGGCGAACAGATTGACGACCTTGGCCACCGCTTCGGAGTACACGGTGCCGGGGGCGATGATGGCGGTGCCCTCTGCCTCACCATTGGGGATGTCCCCGGCGGGGCTGGCCTTGAACAGGTCGTCCAGCTCCTGCTGGGTCATGCTGAGCAGCTTATTGACGTCGTATTCCATGGCGATTTCCTCCTGGTTGGGTTGTTGTCAGGTGGTCTGTACGGCATCCGCCAGCACTGCATCCGCGGCCTTCTCGCCGATCATGTACACGGCGCTGACGATGAAGAAGCCCGGGATGTGTGGAAACACCGAGGCGTCCACCACCCGCAGCCCGCGCGTGCCGTGGACCCGGAAGGCGCTGTCCAGCACCCCGCCCCGGTCCTGCGGACCGATGGCGCAGGAGCAGGAGGCGTGGTGGCCCCAGGCGGTGTCGCGCACGTACTGGGTTAGGGCCTGGTCGTCCTGGACCCCGGGACCCGGCAGCAGCTCCTCGGCGATCAGCCCACTTTCGATCAGGGGTGCCGTCAGTCGGCGCACGAAGCGGATGGCGTCCACCACCGCCGCCAGGTCCCGCCCCTCGGCGTCATCACCCTCTTGGAAGTAATGAAAGTCCACCGCGGGCGGGTCCCGTGGGTCGGCGGTGCGCAGGGTGACGCGCCCGGCGCGGTTGCGGGTGTGGCCCTTGAGCACCGCCCAGGTGAGGGCATCGTGGTGGTCGCGGATCAGCTTGGAGAAACCCTGGAAGTAGCCCTCGAAGCGGGCCAGCAGCGCCATGCAGAAGATGTCCGGCTCCTGCCCGGCCTCGGGAGAGCGGCGCACCAGGGCCAGGGCCGCGCCATTGGTCCCGTACAGTCCGCTGCCGTCGCGGTGCCATTGTTGCCACGGGGGGTCGCCGGCGGCGAACCGGGCCCCCTCCAAGACCCGCCAGTCCCGCTGCATGCGGTGGGTCACGGCCACCTCGTAGCGGTCCTGGAGGTTGCGCCCCACGCCCGGCAGGTCCAGCCGCAGGGGGATACCGTATCGCGCCAGTTCATCCGCGGGGCCGATCCCCGAGAGCATGAGCAGCTGGGGCGTGTTGAAGGCCCCCCCGCAGAGGATGACCTCGCGCCGGGCCAGGACCTCCCGGCGTTCCCCCTCGGAACCGCTGGGGGCCGTGCCCGCCCGGTAGAGGTGTTCGCCCTTGAGGTACTCCACCGCGGTAGCGCGTCCGCTGTCGTCGAACAGGACACGGGTGGCCAGGGCCCCGGTCTCGATGTGGAGGCGGTCCGGGTGCCGAGCGGCGACCTGCAACAGGCGTTCCCGCGTACCCACCCGGGCGTGGCGGCGGGTTGTCAGGGGCGTGTAGCACAGGCCCTCGAAGCTCTTCTTCAGCCAGGTGCGGGCGTTGGGGTCGCCGCGGCGACGCAGCCACTGGAGGATGCCGGTGAGCGGGTGGGTCAGGCTGCGGACCACGCCGAGGGCGCTGCCCACCAAGGTCTTGGCCAGCTCGTCGTCCGCCATGGCCTCGTGGGGCACGGCCACCTCGGTGTCCAGCCAGCCGTTCCATCCGTGTCCGCTGGGGTTTATTCCCAGCCGGCTCAGCAGCCGCCACAGGGGGCGGTAGCGGCAGTTCTCCACTCGGCGGGCGTAGCGGCGCATCCGGGCCGCGGACCAGGATGAATCGCCGGTCAGGGCGGCGATGCGGTCCCAATCCGAGTCGTGGGGCAGCATGTAGATCATGGCATTGTGGGCGGTGCAGCCCCCGATGGCCGCTGCCCGGGGATAGAACACCCCCTCACCGGGCCGGTACTTCGGGTCGCGCATCTGGCGCGCCTCATCCGTGTAGTGGCGGACATGGAAGGCCCAGCTCATGGCCGGATTCTCGTTGGAGAAGGGGTGGAAGCAGGGGACGCTGTAGTCGTCCGGCATGCGCTCTGCTCCATCGGCCGGGGGGCTGGCCACGGGGTCGCCCCCGGCCTCCAGGAGACACACCCGCATGCCCGCCTCCGCCAGGCGGGCGGCCAGGGTGCCACCGCCCGCCCCGGAGCCGACGATGACGTAGTCCCACGCCGGTCCATCGCTGTCGTCCACGGCGACGGGTTGCCCTAGAACGTCTTAAGGAAGGCGATCAGGGCGCGCCGGTCGTCGTCGCTGAGCTCCGGCTCCTTGCCGTAGGACTTCTCATCCTCGCTGAGTCCGTCTTGCTTGTTGAATTCGGTGGTGCCGAAGTAGTGGCCGCGGTTCACCACCAGGTCGGGACACTTGCTGAGCTTGAGCAGGGGCCCCTTGAGGTCGGCGAAGTGCCTACGCAGCTCCTCGTCACTGGCGCCGGCGGGGGCCGAGGCCAGGTCCAGCTTGAGCTTGAGCAGAAGATCGCCCATGTCCACCACGTGCCTGGCCACCACCGCCGGGTCCTTGCTCTCGGAGAGCAACCGCAGGTTGGCCAGCAATCCCACCGGGATGCCCTTGGGGATGGGCCCCAGGGTGACGTCGCCACCGGAGCTGACCAGCCAGGGGAACCAGCGATGCAGGGTCCCTTGCAGCGGCCGCATCGCGTCGGGGACGTAGCCATCGGGGATCACCACCTCGCTGCGGGCGGTGGTGCGGTCGATGGTGCCGGGGACCTTGTCCCCGAGCACGGCGTCGTGCTCACGCTTCTCCGGCCACAGCATCTGTTCGATGGAGGCGTCGAAGACCCGCATGCGGGCGGCCACGGACGGGTCGGGATCAAAAGGCCCCACCGAGTTGTTGAGCAGGAAGGGACCGGACGACCACAGGGCGACCAGCGACGGCACCCGGGTATAGCCGCGGCCGCCGGCGGGCATGTGGTAGGGCATGGGCTTGCCGGTGAAGGGGTCGCTGAGGGTCACGGTGCCCACCGAAGGCAGCTCTTTATAAGAGTGGGACGAGAAGTTGTCCCAGATGTTGTCCGCCAGGGCGTTGGTGGCCAGGGGGCTGCACACGTTGGTCCGCAGCAGGGTGG
>JBJKSP010000257.1:0-4210 GCA_046703865.1 Thiobacillaceae bacterium | reverse complement strand
ATCCGTGCTGGAAGCCCTGAAGGATTTGGGTTGTACCCTGGCCATCGACGATTTCGGTACGGGCTATTCCTCCCTCAGCTATCTCAGGCGTCTGCCCGTGGATGTGCTCAAGATCGACAAGTCCTTCATCGACGGCCTGGGCACGGAACCCAATGACAGCGCCGTGGTACGTGCCATCGTCAGCCTGGCCCGAAGCCTGGGCCTGGCAATCATCGCCGAAGGGGTGGAGTCCGAGCGGCAGCTCACCGAGCTCTTCCACCTCAGCCAGGGGGATATCCTGGCCCAAGGCTACTTACTGGGCCGACCCCAACCGGTTTCGGGGTTGGAACCCCTGCTGAGGCGTCATGTGGCCCAGGCCGCAGCCTGATCCGTCAATTGTCCGCCTGTCCGAGGGTCAGGACCACCGCCAGTTCGATCAGGCCATTGGGATGGGAGACGCGGACCGGATCGGTTTCCGGCCAGTTCCAGTGTGCCGGAGGGAACAGCTGCCGCATGTCGGACAGGGCGCAATGGAAGGGTGGCCCCTGCCCCGGCCCATCGCCCTCGGTCCGGGTTTGCATGAACAGGGCGAACAGCCGGCCGCCGGGCTTGAGCAGGCCCCTCAGCCTGTGCTCGTAGGCGGCCCAGTCTTGGGGAGGCAGGGCACACAGGCAGGTCTGCTCGTAGATGGCGTCGAAGGGGCGGTCAGGGGTCCAGTCCAGGACATCGGCCTGGACCAGTTCCGCCTCCATGCCGGCCCGTTGCAGTTCTTCGCGCAGGTGTTCCAGGGCCAGCGGGGCGATATCCACGGCGCAGACGCTGAAGCCACGTCGGCAAAGTTCCACCACCTCGTGACCCCTGCCGCAGCCAGGGACTAGGATGCGGCAAGGGGTGAGGAGGCCGTCCTCTATCCATCCCAGCAGGGCCGGACTGACCTCGCCCCGGTCCCAGGGCGGGACGCCGGCGTGGTATTTGGCATTCCAGAATGCAGACCTATCCTGACGAGATCCGGACATGGCATCGATGACTGCGCTTGGTTAAAGGAAAGGATAGAACATGGACGCAGACCCAGGTTCCCAGTGCGCTCATACATCATCTGCCGGGCGGCCGGGTAGACGATGGTCTGACGATAGCAAGGGCAGCCCATGACTGTACCTCGCCACCCCTTCTCGGCCGGCGTGGTCGTGGTGCGGCGTACGCCCGCCGGGCCCAGGCTGCTGCTACTCAGGGCCTACCGCAACTGGGATTTCCCCAAAGGCCAGGTTGAGCCGGGCGAACAGCCCCTGGAGGCGGCGCTCCGGGAGACCCGGGAAGAGACCGGCATCGACGATCTGGTGTTCGCCTGGGGCGAGGCCTGGTGGGAAACCGAACCCTAGGGTCCCCGGGGCAAGGTCGCCCGATATTACCTGGCCGAGACGGCGCGGGGGCACATCACCCTGCCGGTCTCGCCGGAACTGGGCCGTCCGGAGCACCATGAGTGGCGCTGGGTGGACATGGACGGCGCCCGTGGCCTGCTGCCCCCCAGGCTTCAACCCGTGCTGGACTGGGCGTGTGACGGGCTCCTGCCGCCTACGCCCGATGCCGGCTTTCGCCCGTGATGACGCCGCCGGCGATGAGATGGGCGAGCCTGATGGGCTCCGGGAGCTTGCCGTGGAGCTGGAGCCGGGTGATGACCCGCGCCGACTCCGCTGGGGTCAGGCCCGCATGCTGGGCATAGAGCCCGGCGACGGGCTGCATGGGGCCTGCGCGCTGGATCAGCCGCCATTTTCTTGCCCCGCCCGGCACCCGGTTGAGCAGGGCGGAGCGGATGGCATCCAGGTTCGGGAGGCCGCGCGCCACCACCAGGACCGGCAGGTTGGTCAGGGCCTGAAGCCGATGGATGTCCACCACGTTGAAGCCGGCGAAGGCGATGCCCTGGAGCAGGATCAGGTCCAGTTGGGGTGCGAAGCGGCTCTCGTTGACGCAGGCGGCCAGGCGCAGGGTGGCGTTCCGGCCGTCGCGTCTGACGCGGGTGGACAGCACCCCGTCGGGGCGGAGGCCCGCGAACACCGCCCCCACCACCAGTACGTTGCCGCGCTGTGAGCGCGTGAATGGGGCGTCGTCGAAGCCCACCACGTGGGAGAATCGCCTCGTCGCCATCTGTTTGCCCCCGTCCATGACCATTACTGTACGGAGCCACGACTGGAACGTCACGCCGCGCGAGGCGGTCGCGATCCAGCAGCGGCTGCGCGGTCTGGTCGAGTGTGCCGACCGCCTGCCCGAGGTCCGGCACGTGGCCGGGGTGGACGTGGGCTTCGAGGAGGCCGGGCGTGTGACCCGTGCCGCGGTGGTGGTGCTGTCCTATCCCGGGCTGGCCGTGGTGGAGACGGCCGTGGCGCGGCGGCCCACGGCTTTCCCCTACGTGCCGGGGCTGCTTTCCTTCCGCGAACTGCCGGCGGTGCTGGACGCGGTGGATAGGCTGGGTGCCATGCCCGACGTGTTCCTGTGCGACGGCCAGGGCCTGGCCCATCCCAGGCGCTTCGGCATCGCCTGCCACTTGGGCGTGATCCTGGACATGCCCAGCATCGGGGTGGGCAAGACCCGGCTCGTCGGGACCCATGAGGCGCCTGCCCAGACGAAAGGGGCATGGTGCCCCCTCCTGGACGGGGGCGAGACCGTGGGCGCGGTGCTGCGCACCCGCGCCGGGGTGAAGCCGGTCTACGTCTCCGTGGGCCACCGCGTCAGCCTTGCGACCGCCATCGCCCTGACCCTGGCCTGCACCATCCGTTACCGCCTGCCGGAAACCACCCGGCAGGCCCATCGCCTGGCCTCCCTCGTGCCCGCGTGAGTGAGTGGCCCCTTGCCTTGCCGTGGCCGGGATTCCGGCGGGTCGATGCCGGCGCTGGCTCGGATGGCGGGACTCCCGTGACACGGGTAGCATGGAGCTGACTCGATTTGGCGCTTGGGAGGGTACAACATGCCCAGCCTGACCATAGACGGCAACGAGGCGGCGGCCCGGATGGCCTATCTCGCCAACGAGCTCATCGCCATCTATCCCATTACCCCCGCGTCGCCCATGGGTGAACTGGCCGACGAATGGGCCTCCCGGGAACGGCCCAACCTGTGGGGCACCGTGCCCCGGATCATCGAGATGCAAAGCGAGGGCGGTGCCGCGGGGGCGCTGCACGGCGCGCTCACCTCGGGGGCGTTGGCCACCAGCTTCACCGCCTCCCAGGGCCTGCTGCTGATGATCCCCAACATGTACAAGATCGCCGGGGAACTGACGCCTCTGGTCCTGCACGTGGCGTCCCGGGCCGTGGCCACCCACGCCCTGTCCATCTTCGGCGATCACAGCGACGTCATGGCCTGCCGCGTCACCGGCTTCTCCCTGCTCGCCTCGGGCTCGGTCCAGGAGGCCCAGGACATGGCCCTGATCGCCCAGGCCGCCACCCTGGAAGGCAGCCTCCCGGTGCTGCACTTCTTCGACGGCTTCAGGACCTCCCACGAGGTGGCCAAGATCGAGGCGGTGGAGGCGGACATTGCACTCGCCATGATCGATCCCGAATGGCTCGCCCGGCACCGCGCCCGCGCGTTGTCGCCGGAGCATCCGGTGCTCAAGGGCAGTTCCCAGAACCCGGACGTCTTCTTCCAATCCCGCGAACGGGTCAATCCGCGCTACGCGGCCTTTCCGGGTGTCGTCCAGGGGGCCATGGACCGTTTCGCCGGCCTCACCGGCCGTGCCTACCGGCTGTTCGACTACGTGGGTGCGCCGGACGCCGAGCGGGTGATCGTGCTCATGGGGTCCGGCGCCGAGGTGGCCCACGAGACGGTGGAGCATTTGTTAGATCGGGGCGAGTAGGTGGGGGTGGTCAAGGTCCGGCTCTACCGGCCCTTTGACGCCGAGGCCCTGCTGGCGGCCTTGCCTGCCGGCGTCAGGGCGGTGGCGGTGCTGGACCGTTGCAAGGAACCCGGCGCGGACGGCGAGCCGCTCTACAAGGACGTGCTGGCGGCCCTGGCCCAGTCCGCCTCAGACGGACAGCGGCCTATGCCCAGGGTGATAGGCGGGCGCTATGGGCTGGCCTCCAAGGAGTTCACGCCCGCCATGGTCAGGGCGGTGTATGACGAGCTGGCCCGCCCCCGCCCCAAGCGCCAGTTCACCGTGGGCATCACCGACGATGTCACGCACCTGTCCCTGCCCTGGGACGCGGCCTTCAGGACCGACGCCGCCCGGGCCGCGCAGTCGGCCGTATTC
>JBJKSP010000256.1:0-4268 GCA_046703865.1 Thiobacillaceae bacterium | reverse complement strand
AGGAGGTCCTTCTTCAGGGCCGTCAGGTCAAGGCTCTCGAACGCCTTGGCATAGTCGAAGTCCTCGCCCATGGGGTCGGTCAGGGACGAGAATTGGTGCAGGATCTTCAGGTTCAGCTGGTTCGGCCACCATTCCTGGATGGTCTTGCCGCTGCCGGCTGTTTGATGAAACGGGCATTTGCTTTCGGACATGGCGTTCTCTCCTTTCGTGTTCAAGGCATGTCGCTGCCTGGAGTTATTTATATCAGCTATCGTAATAAAAATAGCATTTGAATATACAAATCATTCCGAGAGGTTTTGTCTGTCGCAGGGGGATGTGTGGAAGCCAATGGTGAGAGCTGCCAAGGGACTGGTGTACATTGCGGCCGCACGACAACAACGACGTGAGGACACAGCAGGGTCCGCCTAAGGCCGATGTAATTCAGGCGTAGGCAACCGAGTTCAGGGAGCATGACCATGGCGAAGCCGCTACCCGTTTGGAATCAGTGCTTCAGTGGGAACCCGCGCTTGGGAGAAGCGGGGTGCAAGGGAAGATGTCGCCGATGCTTCGCCATCCTCAGTAGGATTCGCCGCTGGGTGTCCCGTAAGGCAGGGCGTCCATGAAGGATACTGCGATTGTCCAGCACAAGGATGTCGCCCCGTTTCCATCGGTGTGCCACGCTTAACCGCTCGGCGGTATGCAACACGGTTCGGATCAGTGGCGCCGGTATCGACTGGTCTTCCTGATCGACAAATCGTACATAGCTGGTCAGGGGATGGTTGGCATTCAGTTCGCGCGCTGCGAAAGGGAGAAAGTTGTTGGAAAAGGAGAGACCGCGAGGGGTCTCGACCATCGCTGGACAGGCGAACCGTGTCGTCACGCTGTCCGTGGCCGGATCGTAACGACAGCGCACGGCCTGCTCGGCGCAGATTTCCCGCACGTCAAGCGGGGAGTCCGTCCGGTACAGCCTTTGCCAAACCCCCGAGGCCAACTGGCGTATGTAGGCAATGTGGGATTCCACGAAGCGCGCCTGTATGGCAGCCGGCAACTCGCTATACAGGGACGGTCCGTCGCAGAGCAGGGTCTCGCCGCCCATCACTGCAGGCTGTTCACAGTAGAAGAAGAGCAGTTCCGGGCGTGTTGCCAGATAGTACATCTCTGTGTGCACCGGGATCGCATAGCCATGATCCTGCCCGGTCGCGAGGAAGATCGTGCCGGTGTCATCCACGGCAACCCGTCCAGCATTGGCGCCACCCTGGTAGACGAAGAAATCTTCCCCGATGGCAGCGCTGATCCGTGCAAATTGCGCGATGTCGATCGTGGCATTGCGGATCAACACGACGCCGGTCTCGTCGAGGTTGGCTTCAACCGTTTCCATCCGGTCCAGGATGTCGGGCCCTCGGGGCAAGAGATGCATTCCCTGTCCCTAATCTTGGCCCGACGCCATCACGCTGACACCCCTCAGGGCGTTCAACGGCGGCCTGGCGGCACCGCCGAAGACATGATCGTGTTGACCGGACAGCGGCAGCACTCCTTCATCCTGACTTCTCAGCGACAGACAGGCGTGTGGACTCACCTCCCATCGTCGACACAAGCAATCCACCCGGCTGTATCGATGATCGGCTACGGAGTAACTCAGAATTCCGGCTGCTTGCAACATGTCGAGAATACACACCGGGGTGATCCCCCGCGAAAAAAAGAGGTGTCGTTATAAACCTGTTTCCCCTCATCAGGGGCGTGGCATTTGGGACTAGAGGGGCTATTACCCCTGCGGCAGGCAATCCGAGGTGGCCAGTGGATTCATTACCGTAACCTGGCATTTTGACCAAATCCAAGGGTCGGTGCCGGTTGGCCAGCTGAACCCGCTTATTGTCTTGAAATATGGAGCGGGGCCGCATGTCCGGAAACTATCAGCATGCTTGTTTGCACATCGTGGAATGGATGCCCTCATTGGATTTCACCCGAAGCCACTCGCTTTGCGCTATTTATTTTGCAGCATGTTTCCTGAAGAAGTGGATTCGTTGGCAGCTCGGGGCCACTTTGAGGGGTTAGCGAGCATATGCATGGCCGGTCGTGTTGGGCGTCGCTCTGTTTGACGTGGTCGACGCGGCGGCCGATCACCTCGGGCTGTTGGGTAATGCGATCAAACGGTCCCATTCGTTCCTCCTTGTCGGGATTCGATCCGAGCGAATTCAAATGAACACAGCCCACCAACTATGCCCTTCGAGGACACCATGTACTCACGGACCATCGCCACCGCGGCCATGGGTGCGGGGTTCACTGTTCGCTCAATGATGCCGCCTACCGCACCTCGTCTTCGCCACCGGCCAGGGCCCAGGTGTGGCGGGCGATGATCGCCTCTTCATCGGTGGGGATCACCCAGGCGGAGACTGGGCTTGCCGGTGTGCTGATGCGCGGCCCGTGGCCGGCGTTGGCCGTTTGGTCCAGTTCCAGGCCCAGCCAGGCCAGGCGCCGGCAGATGTCGGCCCGCACCGGGGCGGCGTGCTCCCCGATGCCGGCAGTGAACACCAGGGCGTCCAGGCCACCCAGGGCCGTGGCCAGGCTGCCTATGTTCATGGCGATACGGTAGGCGAACAGCTCCAGGGCCTCCGCGGCGTGGGGATCCTCGCTGGCCAGCAGCTCCCGCACGTCGAAGCTGACGCCGGACAGGCCCAGCAGGCCGGAGCGATGGTGCAGCAGGTCGTCGAGCGCGTCCAGGCCCAGGCCCTGCTCGCGCATGAGGTAGAGCAGCACGCCGGGGTCCAGTGCGCCGCAGCGGGTGCCCATGGGAATGCCGTCCAGGGGCGTGAAGCTCATGGTGGTCTCCCGGCTTTGCCGGCCCGACATGGCGCACAGGCTGGCGCCGTTGCCCAGGTGGGCCACAACCACCTTGCCGTCCGCCGCGCTACCCAGGTGTTCCGGCAGCACGCCGGCGATGTATTCGTAGGACAGGCCGTGGAAGCCGTAGCGGCGGATGCCTTGGTCGAGCCAGGCCCGGGGCAGGGCGAAGCGCTGGGCCACCTCGGGCAGACTGCGGTGGAAGGCGGTATCGAAGCAGGCCACTTGGGGCAGTCCCGGGCGCAGCCGCGCCACGGCCCGGATGGCGGTCAGGTTGTGGGGCTGGTGCAGGGGGCTCAGGGGAACGAGGGCCTCCAGGTCGGCCAGCACCTGCTCGTCCACCCGTACCGGCCGGGCGTATTTGGCCCCGCCGTGCACCACCCGGTGGCCGGCGGCGCGCAAGTCCAGGCCCGGGTGGCGTTCTTCCAGGAACCCCAGGGCCAGGTGCAGGGCCTGTTCGTGGTCCCGGGTGGGGACCTCCCGGTCGATGCGGCCCGACGGTTCCGGGGCCAGGAAGACATGCACACGGCTGTTGCGCCCGATCTCGTCCACCAGGCCCCGGTACTGGGGGACAAGCCGGCCGTTCCCGTCCGTCCGATAAACGGCGAACTTGAGGCTGGAGGAACCGGCGTTCAGGACCAGCAGGGCATCGTCTGTCCGATTGGCTCCGGTCATTACGGTGTTCTCCTATCGCAAACTGGGGGTCGCTCCTGCAGTGCGCGGCCGGCTGGGGCGGCACCCTGCACGCGCCCCTGATGTGCTCATGATCACACACCGCCGTCCTCCGGCGATAACTGACCCCAGGATAGACCGTCTGCGGGTCGGCCCCGTTCAACCGCCGGTGCGGTGGCCTCTTCCTTGCTGGCCGTCCGAGGGCGCGGCATCATCTCGACCATGAAGATCGCCCTTGCCCAGATGAACGCCACCGTAGGGGACCTGGACGGCAATGCCGACCGGATCGCCGGATACGCCCAGGAAGCCCATGCCGCCGGTGCCCGGATGCTGGTGACGCCGGAGCTGGCCCTGTGCGGCTACCCGCCCGAGGACCTGGCCCTGCGGGAGGACTTCTACGCCGAGAACGCCCGGGTCCTGGAGGCCCTGGCGGCCCGCCTGCCGGCGGACCTCACCGTGGTAGTGGGGGTGGTGCTGCGCGAGGCGGGCGGACGCTACAACGCGGCCGCGGTGCTGCGGGACGGGCACGTCCTGGACTATTACCGCAAACAGCACTTGCCCAACCATTCAGTGTTCGACGAGGTGCGCACCTTCATGCCGGGCAGGGAGGCCCTGGTGTTCGAGGTGGAGGGGATGCACTGCGGCGTGCTCATCTGCGAGGACGTCTGGGAGCCGGGGCCCGCGGGACTGGCGCGGGAGGCGGGCGCCCAGCTCCTGCTGGTGCTCAACGCCTCGCCCTTCCACAAGAACAAGCAGCCCCTGCGCTACCAAGTGGTGGG
>JBJKSP010000255.1:0-6614 GCA_046703865.1 Thiobacillaceae bacterium | reverse complement strand
TCATTAAGTTCTTCCAACTCATCTATTATAACGACCGTTTGTCGGGCACCTCGCAGAAGAGTATCTATGTCTTTTAGTGTTCGTACGGCAGAATTTGCGTCCTCAAAGTCACTAAGTTGCGGCGATTTTCTTTCGATTGACAGCTTTATACCAGGGTTCATTGATATATTTAGTTCGATTTTCTTATGTAACTCACTAATGTCACCCGACTTAACCGCCAATTGAAGCAAATCCATAGCAATGGTTTTAAAAATAGTAAGCATTCTGGCGCCCGGGGCACAAGCAACGTAAATATGCTCACGATCTGCTATAGTAACTTGCTGGGCTGCTGTTCTGGCCAGCGACGTTTTTCCTACACCTCGGTTTCCAAATATGAATGGGATCGCTTTAAAGTAGCGCAACTCCTGCTCTAGCCCCTCAAGTTCTTCTGATCTTCCTCGAAGAAACTCGGTAGTACGTATTGGGCTTTCTGGGGATAAATATTGAGCAAGAATTTGAAGCTTTTCTTCTTTAGACATCATTTTCGCGATTGCCCCCTGAATAAAGATAGAAGGTGCAGATTGGATAAGCGTAATGCAATCCGCCAGATGTTCCCCCTCTGAGCCGCCTCGATTGGCCCGGCCGATTGGGGGATGTCGGCGAGCACTGTTCGAGCTCCGCAGCAGCCCGCGTTTTGTGCGGGCTGCCAGGGCGAGTTGCGCAGCCGCCCAATCGGGTGGGTCAAGCGAGGGGACCCGAAGGGCGGCGAAGGGGGCGTGCTTTCTTTGCCTACTTTCTTTGCACGAGCAAAGAAAGTAGGGCGCTGCCGGGCGACCCCGGCCTACCGCCCTCAGCGCACCAACATCGGCCGGTATGGCACCACCTGCCGATAACCCTTGCGTCAATCTACGCACCGACCGGCGCTGTCGCGACCTGGAGGTCGCTCCTACGGCGGCGTTGCTTCCGATCACCGCAGCGGGCTTACGCCCCACTCATTCCGGCTTCTGCCGGAATGAGATCCGCCCTTTCCGCATGCCCCCACCGCCCCGCAGGCGGTGCAGAAGTCGCATCCGTCCTTCCGGATCACGGTCTCGTTCCCGCATTCCTTGCAGCGCTTGCCCTTCATGGCCGGCATGGCGGGGACGGGCTGGCCGGGTACGGCGGCGGCGGGTTCCTGGAGCATGCCCATCTGCTGGATGGGCTGGCCGTCCTCGGTGAGGATGCCCAGCATGGCGTAGCGGTGGATGATGAGGCGGGCCACGTAGGCCACCGTGGAGGGCCAGGTCTGGCTCTTTTCCGAGCCGGGGATCTTGGCCATGAAGTCCCCCAGGGGCTCGGTGTAGTCCAGGAGCTTCCTGAGCTTCATGCCGATCCAGGCCGGGTCCAGGACGCGCATGTCCAGGGACAGGAGCTTGCACAGGCCGTCCAGGGCGCGGGGGTAGTCGCCGGCGAGCCACATGGAATAGGGGCGGGTGACCCCGTCGGGCATGCGGATCTCCTTCAGGCCCAGGACGAAGTCGTCGCCGGCGGCGGGGTTGAGGACGTCCACGGTCCAGGACAGGGTCCCGTCGGTGCCGGTCTTGGGCTCCTTGTGGCTGAACAGGGCGTCCAGGACGGGGGTGGGGCCCTCGCCCTCGAAGGCGTGCAGCTCGTCCAGGTGCCAGCGCACGATCTGGACCACGGCGGAGACGATGCTGGGCACGGGCCTGGTCTCGCCCTCGGGGGGGAAGGGGACGGTGCAGGCGTCGTCGCCCCGAGTCCTGGCCAGGCTGTCCAGCTTCAGCTTGAGCCAGGCCCGGTCGTTGGCACGCATGTCCATGGACAGGGACTTGGCCAGGGCCCCGATGCCCCGGGGCTGCTCGGCGCCGTTGACCCAGACCTCGAAGGGCCAGGCCCGGCCATCCTCGCCGTCGATGTGGCCCACGAACAGGGCGAAGCTGCCGTGGGGGTATTCGATCATGTAGCTCCAGGCCGGGTTGCCGCCGGGCAGCCGGGGCCGGCCGGGCCACTTGAGGCTCTCCAACACGGGGGCTGGGATGTTCCTGATCTCGATGCGGCGGTTGAGGTCGGTGGTCTCGAAGTCGTGGGGGGCGGCCTTGTCGGGCTCCACGGACAGGACCGCGCCCAGCACGGCGTTGGGCCGGTAGGTGGCCAGGCCCTTGAGCCCCGCCTTCCAGGCGGCCAGATAGAGGTTCTCGAAGTCCGTGTAGGGGTAGTCGGCCGGGACGTTGACCGTCTTGGAGATGCTGGAGTCCACAAAGGGCGCCACTGAGGCCACCGCATCCATGTGGGCGAGGGCCGAGATCTCCAGGGCGGTGACGAAGGCGTGGGGGAGGTTCTCCACGTCGCCCTCCTGCTCGCGGTAGAGCCGGTAGGCGTGGTCCTCCACCTGGTATTCCTTGAAGCCGCCGTCGGCCATGCGCTTCTTGCGCGTGTAGTACCAGGAGAAGGGCGGCTCGATGCCGTTGCTGGCGTTGTCGGCGAAGGCCAGCGAGATGGTGCCGGTGGGGGCGATGGACAGCAGGTGGGAGTTGCGGATGCCGTGCCGGCGGATCTCGGCCTTGATCTCGGCGGGCAGGCGCGAGGCGAAGCTGCCGCCGGCAAGGTAGAGGTCGGCGTTGAAGAGCGGAAAGGCGCCCCGCTCCTTCGCCAGTTCCACCGAGGCCAGGTAGGCCTGGTCTCGCATGTATTCGGCGATGCGTCCGGAGAAGGCCAGGGCCTCGGGGGTGTCGTAGCGCAGGCCCAGCATCACCAGGGTGTCGCCCAGGCCGGTGAAGCCCAGCCCCACGCGGCGCTTGGACTGGGCCTCGGCCTGCTGCTTCTCCATGGGCCAGGCGGTGAGGTCCAGGACGTTGTCCAGCATGCGCACGCTGGGGGAGACCACCCGGGCCAGGCCGTCGAAATCGAAGTCCGCCTCGGGGGTGAAGGCGGACTTCACGAACCGGGTCAGGTTGATGGAGCCCAGGCAGCAGCAGCCGTAGGGGGGGAGTGGCTGTTCGGCACAGGGGTTGGTCGCCTCGATGCGCTCGCAGTAATAGAGGTTGTTGTCCTTGTTGATCTGGTCCAGGAACAGCACGCCGGGCTCGGCGTGGTCGTAGGTGGACTTCATGATCTGTTCCCACAGCGCCCTCGCCTTCAGCTTGCGGTACACCCACAGGCCGTCGCCGCGTTGATAGGCCCCGTCGGCCATCTGTTCTTCGCCGGGCCGGGCCCGGTGGGTCAGCTCCACCTCGCCGTCGTCGGCCACGGCCTGCATGAAGACGTCGGTGACCCCGACGGAGATGTTGAAGTTCTTCAGGTCGCCCGCGTCCTTGGCGTGGATGAAGGCCTCCACGTCCGGGTGGTCGCAGCGCAGCACGCCCATCTGGGCACCGCGCCGGCTGCCGGCGGACTCCACGGTCTCGCAGGAGCGGTCGAACACCCGCATGTAGGACACCGGCCCGCTGGCCTTGGACTGGGTGCCCTTCACCAGGGCGCCCTTGGGCCGGATGCTGGAGAAGTCGTAGCCCACGCCGCCGCCCCGGCGCATGGTCTCGGCCGCCTCCTCCAGGGCCACGTAGATGCCGGGCTTGCCGTCCACCTCGCCGGAGATGGCGTCGCCCACGGGCTGGACGAAGCAGTTGATCAGGGTGGCCTGGAGGTCGGTGCCGGCGGCGGAATTGATGCGCCCGGCGGGGATGAAGCCGGCCTCCATGGCGTCGAAGAAGCGCTTTTCCCACAGCGCCCGCTGCTTGCGGTCCTCCACCGAGGCCAGGGCCATGGCCACCCGTCTGCGCACGTCGACGACAGTCTGCTCGTCGCCCTTGGCGTACTTCTCCCGGAGGACCTCGGTGGAAATGGATTGTTCGGCAATTTCGGGAAAAAGCGCTTCCTGCATGTTATCTCCTTGCATCCTTTGTGGAACCCCCGGTGGGGAATGTGTTGGTATAGACACTACATTTAGCGAACATTGCTAACGATAGCACTGCATGCAGTGATTGCAAGCGGCAATAACATCCGCTGAATCAGGCAGTTCGGCGATATTTCTGAGAATGGGCTTCAATTACCCAGGGTGGCGACGACCGGTGCGTGGTCGGAGGGACGCTCCCAGGCGCGGGGGGTCTTGTCGATGACGCAGGCGCTGCACTGCCCCGCCAGCACCGGGCTGAGGAGGATGTGGTCGATGCGCAGTCCCAGGTTGCGGCGGAAGGCGGCCATGCGGTAGTCCCACCAGCTGAAGGCGCCTTCCGGCTGCTCGAACAGACGGAAGGCGTCCCTGAGGCCCAGCCCCAGCAGGCCGCGGAAATGCGCCCGCTCGTCCTCCGAGACCAGCACCTGGCCTTCCCACACCGCCGGGTCGTGCACGTCCCGGTCCTCCGGGGCGATGTTGAAATCCCCCAGCACCGCCAGGCGCGGATGCTGCGCCATCTCCGCCTTGAGCCAGCCCGCCAGTGCCTCCAGCCAGACCAGCTTGTAGAGGTATTTATCGGAGTCCAGGCTCTGGCCGTTGGGCACGTAAAGGCAGATCACCCGGACCCCGTCCACCGTGGCGGCCAGCACCCGCTTCTGCACGTCGGCGAAGCCCGGGATGCCCATGACCGGCTCCGTCGCCCCGGCCCGGGCCAGGATGGCCACGCCGTTGTAAGTCTTCTGGCCGGAATACAGGCAGCGCCAGCCGGCCGCATCCAGTTCGGCCTCGGGGAAGTTGGCGTCCTCCGTCTTGGTCTCCTGCAGACAGACCACGTCCGGCCGGACGGCGGCGAGCCAGTCCTTGAGGTGGGGCAGGCGGACCTTGAGGGAATTCACGTTCCAGGTGGCGAGCTTCATGTGCGTCGGTCTCCTTCTTCTCCATCGGCCCGCTCGATGAGCATGGCGTCTCCGTAGCTGAAGAAACGGTAGCGCGCCTCCACGGCGTGGGCGTAGGCCCGGCGCATCAGCGCCGTGCCGCCGAAGGCGCACACCAGCATGAACAGGGTGGAGCGGGGCAGGTGGAAGTTGGTGATCAGCCGGTCCACCACTCTGAAGCGGTAGCCCGGTGTGATGAACAGATCGGTCTCCCCCGTCCCCGCGGCCAGCCCGCCTTCCCGGGCGGCCGACTCCAGCGCCCGCAGGGTGGTGGTGCCCACCGCGCACACCCGCCCCCCCCGGGCCCGCGTCCGCGCCACCGCCGCCACGATCTCCGCCGGGATTTCGTAGCACTCCCGGTGCATGCGGTGTTCGGACAGGTCCTCGCCCCGCACGGGCTGCCAGGTGCCGGCGCCCACGTGCAGGGTCAGGCGGGCGGTCTCCACCCCCCGCGCGGCCAGGGCGACGAACATGGCCTGGTCGAAATGCAGGCCCGCGGTGGGGGCCGCCACGGCACCGGGCCGTTGGGCATAGACCGTCTGGTAGCGGGTCTCGTCCTCCGCCTCGGCCGGGCGGTCGAGGTAGGGCGGCAGGGGCACCTCCCCATAGGCCTCCAGCCATTCCAGCACGGTGCGTGCGGGGTCAAACTCCAACCGAAACAGCTCGCCCCGGCGCTCCCGCACCGTGGCCTTCACGGCACTGGCCAGGGTCAGCCCCATGCCGGGCGCGGGGGGATGGCTGAAGCGCATGAAGACCAGCGCCTCGCGGTCCGACAGCACCCGCTCCACCAGGACCTCCACCCGGCCGCCGGTCTCCTTGACGCCCTGCAGGCGGGCCTTGATCACCCGGGTATCGTTCACCAGCAACAGGTCGCCCGCGCGGAACAGACCGGGCAGGTCCCGGAAGGCGCGGTCCCGGAAGCCGCCGGCGGGACCGTCCACGTGCAGGAGGCGGCTGTCCCCCCGCTCGGGGAGAGGGAAGCGGGCGATGAGCGCTTCCGGCAGGGGGTAGTCGAAGTCGCTGGTCTTCATGGCGGGCGCGGTGTCGCGGGATTGTAACCTTGCCCCGAGGGGACGCATTCGCGATAATCGCCACCCCGTGCCCCTGCCGGGATGGCGGAATTGGTAGACGCAGCGGACTCAAAATCCGCCGGTGGTGACACTGTGAGGGTTCGAGTCCCTCTCCCGGCACCACTCCACTATCGTTTTCACCCCCATTTCGATACGGTTTTTACCGCTTTCCCCCTGTAGATTCTGGCGTTAATCGCCACATCCTTCCGAATTTGTGTCCAAGGCTGTCCAGGATAATCCAGTTGAATCCGGGGGCATTTGGGTCTATAGATGGGGGCATATCTGACCTGGGGGCATGAAATGTGCCCCCACTTAAGGAGGCCGTTATGTCCCTCACCGATCTCGCCATCCGTCAGGCCAAGGCTACTGGCAAACCCGTCCGGCTCTTTGACGGCGGGGGCCTTTACTTGGAAGTTCAGCCCAACGGGTCCAAGTATTGGCGGCTCAAGTACCGCTACGCCGGCAGGGAGAAGCGTCTAGCCCTGGGCGTCTATCCCCAAGTGCCCCTTGCAGGCTTCAAGGACGCCCGCACAGGGGAGTGGGTCGAGGGCGCCCGCGACAAGCGGGAGCATGCCCGGCGCTTGCTTGCAAAAGGCACGGACCCGGCCGACCTGATGTCCAAGCGCGAAATGCGCAAAGCCGTCAAGCAGCGCGCGGAGAATACGTTTGAGTCAATCTGCGGTGAATGGCTTGAAATCTGGCGGGCCGATGTATCTCCGACCACGTACGAGAGAGTCCAGC
>JBJKSP010000254.1:0-3822 GCA_046703865.1 Thiobacillaceae bacterium | reverse complement strand
ACCATGCTCATGGCCGCCAGCTTTGCCGACCGGTTCCACCTGGACGCGCGGGCCGCCGCCCTGACGGCCGGCTGGAGCAGCCTGATATTCCTCGTCACCCTGCCCGTCTGGATCGCATTCCTGCATTAGGGCCTGTTAACACTAATTTCACCCATGCGTTGCCACGAAAATGCGATGGATGCGAGGCGCGAAGCGCGGCGAATGGTCATTCCATTCGCAAGCTTTGCAACGTGGCACACGCGCATTTGTCGTGGCAACCCTCCGGGACGGGGGCGATTTGGGCGCCCCCCTTTGTCGCAATCCGCTTGCAGTGGCTGGCACTGCGGCGCATCTTGCTTCGCGGGCTGCATCCCAAATCGCCCTCGTCGCATGCGCGTAATTAGTGTTAACAGGCCCTAAGCCGGAATGACGTCCGGCCGCTCCCGGGTTAAGCTTTTCTCGACTGCCTTTCAGCGAGGTATCCGTATGGACCGCATCGGTTTCATCGGCCTGGGAGTCATGGGCCGGCCCATGGCGCTGAACCTGCTCCGGACGGGGCACACCCTCACCGTTTTCGCGCGCAATGCCGAGCGTGCCCGGCCTGCGGCGGAGGCCGGGGCATCGGTGGCCCAGTCCTGCCGGGCGGTGGCCCAGGCCTCCGACATCGTCTTCATCAACGTCTCCGACGACGACGCGGTGCAGGCCGTGCTGTTCGGCGAACAGGGCGTGGCCGACGGCCTGTCACCCGGCAACGTGGTAGTGGACATGGGTACCAGCTCGCCCGCGGCCACCCGTGCCTGGGCGGCACGGCTGGCAGAACGGGGCGCCACCCTGCTGGACGCACCCGTGTCCGGCGGCGAGGCCAGCGCCATCTCGGGGAACCTGTCCATCATAGTGGGCGGGACTCCTGAGGCCTTCCAACGCGTACTGCCCCTGTTCCGGGTGTTGGGCGGCAATGTCGTCCACGTGGGCGGGAGCGGCGCCGGCCAGGTGGCCAAGGCCTGCAACCAGATCGCCGTGTCGGCCGCAATCCTGGGGGTAGCCGAGGCCCTGACCTTCGCCCGGGCCCAGGGGGTGGACCCGGTGCGGGTGCGCCAGGCGCTGCTGGGAGGGTTCGCCTACAGCCGCGCCCTGGAAACGCACGGCCAGCGGATGCTGGAGCGGGACTTCAGCCCGGGATTCCGGGCCAGACTCCACCAGAAGGACCTGGGCATCGTGATGGCCGAGGCACGTAAACTGAACCTGTCCCTGCCCGGGTCGGCCCTGGCCGACCAGCTCATGAACGCCCTGATGGCCCTGGACGGGGCGGAGCAGGACTCTTCGGCCCTGGTGAGGGTGATCGAGGCCCTGACGGGCGTCCGGGACGATGGCGCCTGATGGCCCGACCTCCAAGCATCGAGGTCGTTGCGCTCCAGGCCAGCTCACACTGCTGGCGCTCCGCTGTGTCTGGCAGTTCTGCCCGCACGGGCGGATGACCCGAGGCTGCAGGGCACCTAATGTCTACGACCCGGCATTGAGCGACGATCTGCATCGGGTCATCGAGGCCGCCGTGGACCACATCATCTTCTTCCTGCATCCCTCCGCCCACCAGCGGCCCTACCATACCAACCCCATCCACCACCGCGTCAGCATCGCCTTCCCCCCTCCCAGGTCGACATCACGAGGTTCGACCGGACCCCCACGGACGGCCGTCTGGTCAAATGGGTGCGGGAGAACGGCGAAGCGTTTCAGGTAGGGACACGCTGGGAGGGAAGGACACTACTCCAGCGTTTCATCGCCATCGACGGCGAGCGCGTGAACGTTACAACCTTTCCCATGACGACAAGCCGCTCACCATGCAGGTGACCATCACCAGCCCGTGCCTGGATTCGCCCATGAAATACCGCCTGGTATATCGTAGAGCCCCATGAAGGAATACATCGTCTTCCTGGACCGCAGCAGCCTGGTCGCGGAACTGCGCATCCCCGACTTCGACCACGTCTGGGTGGAATATCCCGAGACGCCACCGGAAGAGACGGGCGAGCGCCTGTGGCGGGCCACGGTGGCCATCACCAACAAGGTAGCCGTCACCCGGCAGGTCCTGGAGGCCGCACCCAAGCTGAGACTGGTGGCCGTGGCCGCCACCGGCATCTACAACCTGGACCTGGACGCGTGCCGGGAGCGGGGCGTGGCGGTGTGCAATATCCGCGGCTACGCCGAACACACGGTGCCGGAACACGTGTTCATGCTGCTGCTGGCCCTGCGCCGCAACCTGCTGGCCTGGCGCCGCAGCCTGAGGGAGGGGGCGTGGCAGCGCTCGCGCCATTTCTGTCTGTTCCAGCACGAAATCCACGACCTCCACGGCTCGACCCTGGGCATCGTCGGCCACGGCAGCATCGGCCGGGGCGTGGAGCGCCTGGCCGCTGTCTTCGGCATGGAGGTCCTGATCGCCGAGCGCAAAGGCGCGATCCAGGTCCGGCTAGGCAGGACGGCCTTCGACGAGGTGCTCGCCCGGGCAGACGCCGTGACGCTGCACGTCCCCCTGACGGAGGAAACCCGCCACCTCATCGGGCAGCGGGAATTGGGTCTCATGAAGCGCAGCGCCGTGCTGGTCAACTGCGCCCGGGGCGGCATCGTGGACGAAACGGCCCTGGCCTCGGCCCTGAACACGAGGCGCATCGCCGGCGCCGCCAGCGACGTGCTGGGCGTGGAACCCCCCGTGCAGGGCAACCCCCTGCTGGACCTGGACCTGCCCAACTTCCTGCTCACCCCCCACGTGGCCTGGTCCAGCCAGGAGGCCATGCAGTCGCTGGCCGATCAGTTGATGGACAACATCGAGGCCTTCGTGGCCGGGACGCCGCGCAACCTGGTGGCCTGAACCGGCGGTGCTCGTGCGCCCGGCCAACGTATCCAGCCGTTTGGAGTATTCTGGAGACTCTAGGAGGTGGCGCCCATGACCCCACGATCCCTCGCACAGGAAGTCAGTTCGCTCTTCTCACTGCCCGACGTAGCGATCCGGGTGAACGAGCTGATCGGCCGGCCCAATGTGGCCGCCCAGGAACTGGCGGACGTGGTGGCCCTGGACGCGGCCATGACCGCCCGCGTCCTGCGTCTGGCCAACAGCGCCTTTTTCGGTCTGCCTTCCAAGGTGGAAACGGTTTCCCGGGCCATCACCATGATCGGCCACAAGGCCTTGCAGGACCTGGTCCTGGCCACCTCGGTGATCCAGGTCTTCCAGGGCATCCCCGAGGAATTCGTCGACATGGGCACCTTCTGGGACAACAGCACCACCTGCGGCGTGATCGCCCGTTCCCTGGCCCGGCGCTGCCGACTCAAGGACGTGGAGCGCCTGTTCACAGCGGGCCTGCTGCACGGAATCGGCAAACTGGTGTTCTACGTGAAGCGCCCCGACGAATACCGGGAGGTTCTCCGGATCGGCGGGCAGGGCGAACGGGCCATCGCCGAGGCCGAGCGCCAGGTATTCGGCTTCACCTACGCCCAGGTGGGGGCGGAACTGCTCGGCGTCTGGGGCCTGCCGAAGGTGCTCCAGACCATGGTGGCCTATCACCTGTCACCGGCCCAAGCCCCCGAGTACCCCGGCGAGGTGGCCGTGGTGCACATCGCCAGCGACATGGCCGGCAACCTGACGCCCAGCCTCAAGACCGGGCACCCTCTGGGCGACTACATCCCTGACTTCGATCCGGCCGTCGGGGAACTGCTGCGCCTGACGCCCGAGACTCTGGAAGAGGTGCGCCAGGAATCGCTGATGCAGGCCTTCGAGGTCTTGGACATCCTCAACCCGCGCGCCTCCATAATCATCTGACCTCGGTCCGCAGACGATTAAACGCCTGCGGCGGGCCGTCG
>JBJKSP010000253.1:0-9418 GCA_046703865.1 Thiobacillaceae bacterium | reverse complement strand
CCCCTCTGACGATCGACCCGGGTGAGCATTTCCGGTCCGGCTTCGTGGGCCTCACCTATCGCTATTTCGGCAAGCTGTCGTTCAAGAAGCCCGGTTGTGCGCCTTACACCATCGAGGTCGACGATGCCGTATTGGCCAAGGATGTACATGCCAGGCTCAAGTGCGATCCCGACTACCGGCCGGCCTCTACCGGGGAGAAAGGCACACCTGCCGGCGGTGACCGGTATGCCGAGCGGCTGGAGCGCATCGAATCGCTGCACAAGAAAGGGTTGATCAGCGACGAGGAATATCAGCGCTTGCGCAAGCGCATCCTGGACGAGCTCTGAAAGGCGTCGATCGGCCGGGCGAGGGCGCCCTCACCGACCGTAAAAACAAAAAACCGGCCCTGGGGCCGGTTGTAACTACAGCTGAAGCTGCAGCCTGATTGGGAGAGTGCAGGGGTCGCTCAGGGCTTGATGTAGACGTAACCCTCCCTGGCCTGGAGGCGTGCGATCTCGGCCAGGCCGGAAGGCACGACCTTGGCCTCCATGATCACGGCGTCCGAGGTGAGGCCCCGGCCCTTGAGGGTGTTGTTGCACACGTCGAAGGTCACGCCCTGGTTCTTCAGGTCGGCCACCTGGGGCTCATAGGGGCCCTTGGCGTCCCTGGCGTTGTTGAGCAGGAAGTCGATGCCCTTGCTGTGGGTGACCACCACGATCCTGGCACTGGGGTCCGCGTTGAGGTGGTTCTGGATGTTGCGCATGGCGGCGCGGGCCCGGCTCACGTCGTTGACGTGATAGACCACCTTGACCGGGACTTCGGTGGTTTCGGCGGCAGCGGCGGTCCCGTCCTTTCCGGGCGCTGCGATCAAGGGAACGGCAGCGTAGGTGGCAAGCAGAATGGCAAGCAGTGAGGCTTTCATGGTCTCCTCCATTCATGGTGGTGGCTATGGGGACGGTAGGCCCGTCTGTCGAAAAAGACGCGAGGGCGGCGCAGTTTATTCCATTGCGGAGGGGGTACGTAAGTACCAGTGGCCGCCAGAGGTACCTGGGAAAAGACCCTGGGCGAAGCGAATGGCCTGCCGACAGGGTCTTTCAGCCCGACCGGGCTAGGGGCGGTATGCGGGGGCCGCGCTGGGCCGGGAGGGGAGGCGCCAGGCGTGCATCAGACGTTGGAGGGATAGACCATGGCGTAGTAGCGCTTTTCCAGTTCCGCCTTGTGGGCCAGCTCCTCCCGGGACAGATAGCTGAACAGGTCCCGGATGGGGCCCTCGGGGGTGTCCTCGGCCAGGGCGGCGTACTGTTCCATGGCCGCATGTTCCCGTCCCATGGCGTACTGGAGCACGGCCTGGTCGTCCGGCTGCTCCCCCAGATCCGGCAGCTCCACGTAGTCGCTGAACTTGTGGTCGTTGGCCGGGGTGCGGATGCGGTCTTCGATGTGTTTCCGGGCGTGTGGGCTGGCGGCCAGTTCCGCGAACAGGTCGTAATGGCGCTGTTCCTCAGTCGCCAGGTCCTGCACCAGTGCCCGCAGGGGCTTGCTCACCCGTCCCGAGAGGGATTGGTAATAGTTCCGGGCGGTGCGCTCGAAATCCATGGCCACCTGGAGGATCTCGCCCAGGGTCTTGCTGTCCTTGAGGCGGTCGCGGCCGCGCCCTTCCGGATTGTCCATTCCGGTCTCCGTTCAGTGCTTGTTCATACGGCGGGTTCCACCGTGGCCCCGGCCGTCAGGTAGGCATGGATGCCGACCGCGGCCCGGTGACCGGCGGCCACGGCATGGATCACGTCCGGGCCCTCCACCACGTCTCCGGCGGCCCACAGCCAGTCCTCTGAGGTCTGGCCCGCCGCGTCGATCTTGAGGCGCCGGCCGTCCCATTCCAGCCGTTCCGTGAGTTCCTCGCCCAGGAAGCCCAGGCCGGGCACCTGGCCGATGGCCTCCACCACCAGCTCGCAGTCATAGCGGTAGATCTGGTCTTCGTCGTATTGGGGATGGAATCGCCCGCTCTCGTCGAATACGCTCAGGCAGGTCACGGCCTCGACGCAGGCCAGGGCACCGTCGTCGCCGATGACGCAGCACTTGGGGCCTCGGCAGGGTTCCAGTTCCACGCCTTCTTCCAGCGCCTCACTGATCTCGTCCGGGTCGGCCAGCATCTCCTCCTCGGATTCCAGGCAGGTGACCAGGACGTTCACCTTCCCGTGGGTGCGCTGCTGCAGGCGGGCCAGGGTGCGGGCGGCGTCCATGGCCACGTTGCCGCCGCCGATGACCACCGCGGAACGGGGAATCCTGAAATCGTCTTCCAGGGTCACCCGGCGCAGCAGTTCCACGGCGCTCATCACCTGCTCGTGTTCGGAGCCCGGGATGCGGGTGGAGCGCCCCTCCTGCAGGCCGATGGAGACCAGCACGGCGTCGTAGTCCCGCTGCAGCGCATCCATGCCGATGTCCCGGCCGATGCGGGTGTTGCAGCGGATCTCCACCCCCAGGGAGGCGATGACGTCGATGTCGTCGTCCAGCCGGGCGTAGGGCAGGCGGTATTCCGGGATGCCGTAGCGCATCATGCCGCCGGGCTTGGGCAGGGCCTCGAACAGGGTCACGGCGTGCCCGTTCCGGGCCAGGTCATAGGCGGTGGTGAGCCCGGCCGGACCGGCGCCCACGATGGCGACCCGCCGGCCGGTGGCATGGGCGGCCCGGCCTTCGGCGGCGATGCCCTTGACCCGGTCGTGGGACAGGCTGTCCAGGGCATAGCGCTTGAGCCACCGGATGGCGATGGGGTCGCCCCGGTGGTGCATGGAGCAGGCCGCCTCGCAGCGGTGGGTGCAGACCCGACCGCACACCGAGGCCAGGGGGTTGGTGCGGTAGATCTCCCGCACCGCAGCATCCACGTCGCCCATCCCCCGGGCGCGGATGTACTCCGGGGCGTGCATGTGGGTGGTACAGGCGTCGTGGCACATGCCGCACTGGATACAGCGGGAGGCCTCCAGCATGGCCGTGTGGGCGTCGTAGCCGTGCACGATCTCCGTGAAGGACTTGAGGCGTTCTTCCGGTGCCATTTCCCCCATGGCCTGGCGCTTGTGGTCCAGCAGGTCGGCATCGTCCGACTTGGCCCAGCCCTTGGGAAAGCCCAGGCCGTGCATGCCCTTTTCGTCCGGCAGGATGAAGTAGGTGTTCAGGTCCGGATCGATGTGCACGTACTCCCGGGACAGGGCGATGGAACCGGTGGGGCAGATGTCCACGCACAGGGCGCACCAGCAGCAGCGGCCGTAGTCGATGGCCGGGCGGTAGGGCTTGACGCCCTTGAGGGGGTCGGCCGGCAGGCTGGGGATGTGCACCATGCTGATGGCCTTGTTGTCGCAGATCTGCTGGCAGGTGCCGCAGCCGATGCACTTCGTCCAGTCGTTGACGTGGAAGCCCCGATAGTTCGCCGCCGCCGGCCGGGGCTCCATGGGCAGGGTGACAGGGGGCCGCCCCAGGAAGGACAGGGCCTTCAGGGGGCGGAACAGGCTGGTGATGGGGTTGGATTTGCCGTTCATCGGTCGATCTCCGGCGGGCAGGCGTCCAGGGTGAACATGATCTGGGCGATGTCTTCGAGCCGGGCGCCCCGGCCCAGGCGTTCCAGCACGTGTACCCCGTGCATCTGGGACGGCCCGCGCACGTGCACGCGCCAGGGCTTGGGTCCACCCACGGAGACCACGAAGAAGGCCAGCTCGCCCTTGGAGGACTCGGTCCGGGCGTAGGCGGTGCCGGCCGGGACGTTCCAGGCCAGGGGGTTGGGCAGGGGACAGCGGATGGGTCCGGCGATGCCGGGCAGGCGGGCGATGACCTGGCGCAGGATGCGGATGGACTGGATCACCTCGGCACGCCTGACCAGGGTGCGGGCCAGGGCGTCGCCGCCCTCTTCCGTGGGGATGTCGAACTCCAGCTCGGGATAGACCAGGTAGGGGTCGTCCCGGCGCAGGTCGAAGGGCAGGCCGCAGGCCCGCAGGTTGGGGCCGGTGACCCCCCAGGCCAGGGCCTGTTCCTGGGTGAGGCGGCCGGTGCCGGTGGCCCGGTTGACCATGACCGGATTGGAGAAGAACAGGTCGTCGAATTCCGGCAGTCGCGTCTCGATATAGTCCAGCACCTTGGCCAGGCGGTCCAGGAAGCCCTCGGGCAGGTCGCGCCGCACCCCGCCAGGGGTGATGTACATGTGATAGATGCGCGCCCCGGTCAGCTCCTCGAACAGGTCCAGGATCAGGTCCCGGTCGCTGACGCCCCAGAACATGTTGGTGTACATGCCTATGGTGGCTGCGTGGCCGCCGAAGTAGAACAGGTGGGCGGTGAGCCGGGACATCTCCAGGACCATGGTGCGGATCCACTGGGCGCGCACCGGCACCTCCAGGCCGCCCAGCATCTCCACGGCGTGGGCGTAGGTCTCTTCCATGGGGACCGGGTCGGGCACACAGATGCGCGGCACCAGGGCCACGTTCTGGAGCCACAGACGCTCCTCCATGATCTTCTCGAAGCCCCGGTGCAGATAGCCGCCGTCGGCTTCCAGATGCTGCACCTCGTCGCCGGAGAGCCGGCACTTGAGGGCGTAGTTGCCCTCGATGCCCGGATGGTTAGGCCCGAAGTACAGCTCGTACTCGTGGCTGGGCGGATGAGGGACGGGGCGGTAGTTTTCCGGGCGCATTATTCTTTGATGCCTCCGCCGCCGGCCTCGATCTCCTGCAGCCATTCAGGCCGGTAGTCCCGCCAGGCGTAGAGGTCCTCCACATAGCCCAGGCTGGAGAAGTCCTTGCGCATGGGCGGCGGGCCGCTCCATTCCGTCAGCACGAAGGGCCTCAGGTCCGGCGCACCCTCGAAGTGCACGCCGAACATCTCGTGGATGTCCCGCTCGTAATAGCCGGCGGGGGTGAACAGGTCATATACCGACACGTAGCTGCCGGGCTGGCGGGGAATGTGGGTATGCACGGAGACCATCTGCCTCGTTTCGTATGACCACAGGTGGTAGGCCAGTTCGAATTCGTCGGTCTGGGGCCAGTCCACGCAGGAGATGGCCGACAGGTGCAGATAACCGGCGCGGCCCTTGAGCATCGCCAGTAGGGTGGGCAGGGTGTCCGGCGCCACCTGGGTGCGCAGGCGCCGCTCGCCGTTGGGCTCCACCTTGAGGCCGTGGAACTCCCGGAAGTCGTCGTTGAGGGCCTCCGGAACCTGTGTGTTCATCGCACCTGCTCCAGCGCGGCGGGCCGGGGCACGCCGAACTCCGCATGGTAGGGCGCGTACTTCTCCAGCAGGGCCGTGTGCTCGCCCAGGGTCCGCTCGCCCATGAGGCGGTAGTGCTTGGCCTCGCCCACCACGTCCGTGGGGGTGTGCCATTGGGGCCCGAACAGGTGCTGCTGGTTGGCCAGGTAGCGGTCGTAGTTGCGGTAGTAGTCTTCCCAAGCGTTGGCTTCACCGCTGTCGATGCGGTCGATGAGGTGCAGGAAGAGCTGCTGGATGGCCTCCGGCCGGGGCATGCAGCCGGCGATGTAGGTGTCCACCGGGATGTATTCCCCCAGCTGCTTCACCGTGGCGTAGGAGTTCCAGTACATGCCCCCGTTGATGGTGCAGGAACCCAGGCCGATCACGTATTTGGGCCCCTGCATCTGCTCGTAGCTGAGGATCACCCGCTTGAGGGTCTTCACCGCCAGGTAGCCGGTGATGAGCAGGATGTCGGCCTGGCGGGGGGTGACCATGGGTTGCATGCCCACCCGTTCCAGATCGAAGCGGGAGGTCATGGACGGCGGCAGTTCGATGGCACCGCAGCCGGTGCAGTAGTGCAGCACGAACAGGGAACGGGACCGGCAACGGTCGGCGATACGGTCCAGGACCTTGGTCAGGAGCGAGCGCTCCTCGGTGTCCACCGTGCGGCAGGCCGTGCTGACGTCGGTGTTGACGATCTTCAGTTCATGGTTCATCGGCTCTGTCCTTCCGACAGGTTTAAGCGTGGAACATCACCACGGCCAGGCCGGCCAGGGCGATGCCCGTGGGCCACTTCCACATCCAGCGCAGCACGTCGTCGGTCTTGTAGCGGGGAAACACGTTGGTCACCGCCACCGAGATAAACACCACCGCGAACACCTTGGGCAGGAAGGTCAGCCAGTGCTCGCCGCCGCCCAGGAACAGGGTGGTGTAGAGCACGCCCACGGCGTAAAGCTGGAAGCACTGCATGACGAACAGGATGCCCAGGTATTTGCCGCTCATCTCCACCATGGGGCCGGTGGCGATCTCGGCGGGGGCCACGTAGATCTCGAAGGGTTCCTTGCCCAGCATGGCATGGGTGGCCAGCAGGGCGCCCAAGGCCAGCAGGGGCATGCGCGCCACGCCCCAGCCGTTCAGGCCGCCCTGCTGCTGCAGGGCGACGATGTCCGGCAGATTCGTGGTGCCGTACAGGATGGCCGCCCCGGCCACGGCGATGATGAAGGGGATGTCGTAGGCCAGCATGGCTGTGAGGGCGCGGGAGATGCCGATGGAGCCGTTGGGGTTGGCGCAGGAGCCCACCCCCAGGGCCATGCCCAGGGAGGGGACCATCATCAGGTAGATCAGGGTGATGATGTCGCCATGGTCGGCCAGGCCGTTCATGCCGGGTACCGGCAGGAACACCTCCATGGTGATGATGCCCCCCAGCACCATCATCATGGCGATGTCGTGCATGGGGCCGTGGGAGATCTGGGTCTTCTTGGCGAACAGCTTGAGGATGTCGTACAGGGGCTGCAGGAACGGCGGGCCGATGCGGCGTTCGATACCCGCCCGCACCTTGCGCATCATCAGCACCAGCACCAGCCCCACCAGGAAGGCGACGAGGGGCATCAGGATCAGTTCGGCGAGGAGTTGGGTCCACGACATGGGCGGGGCTCCGTCAGGTCTTCAGGTAGACCGCCAGCGCGATCAGCAGGGTGGCCGCCACCGCCAGCAGTGGGGTGTAGGCGGTCTTGTAGACGCCGTAGGAGGCGCTGCCCAGCGTTTCCATCAGGCTGCTCAGACCCTGCTCGGTGCGTTGCACGATCCCGGTGAACCAGGGATTGATCACCCGCAGCAGGCCGGCGTAGAAGTGATGGCTGTAGTGATAGCGGACGTCCGTGGTGAGGAAATGGCCGCCCGCGTAGTTGTCGTACTGGTGCACCCGGTGGCTGCGGTTGCCCAGGAAGAAGATCAGGGCGCCGATGCCGATGTTGGCCAGTAGCACGCCCACCACCCAGATCATGTTCAGGCTGCCGGTGGGGGTCTCCACGCCGCCCAGCTGATGGGGCAGGAGCGGGAAGCCCAGGGCCTTTTGCGCCACGTCCACCAGGTCCAGGGCCGTGCCCGGGAAGAAGCCGGTCAGGAAGGCGATCGCCCCCAGGATCAGCATGGGCAGGCTCATGCTCCAGGGCACCTCACGCACCTGGGCGTGTTCCATGCGCAGCTGGCCGAGAAAGGTGTTGTGCACCAGCTTGTAGACGCTGAGGATGGTGCCCAGGGTGCCGATCACCGCGGCCACGAACAGCAGCGGTTGGTGTGCATCCAGCAGGGATTTGTAGATCAGCCACTTGGACACGAAACCGTTCATGGGCGGCAGCCCCGCGAGGCCGATGATGCCCAGCACCATGGCCGCGTAGGAAAGCGGCATGCGGTTGATCAGGCCACCCAGGCGGTCCAGGTCGGCGGTGCCTGTGCGGTGCACCACCGCCGCCACCGAGAGGAACAGCAGGGCCTGGTAGGTGGCATAGTTGAACACGTGCAGCAGACCGCCGGCCACGCCCATGGGGGTCGCCAGCACCAGCCCCAGCAGCATGTACCCCCCCTGGCCGATGCCGTGCCAGGCCAGCAGCATGCGGGCGTCGTTCTGGGTCAGGGCGATGTAGGTGGGCACGATCAGGGTGAAGGCCGCCAGCCACATCCACAGATCCCGGGCATCCAGGCCGGTGAAGGGGATGGACAGCCGGATCAGGTGGGCGGGCCCCACCAGTTGCACCAGTACGACGAGCAGGGCGAACAGTCCCATGCGGGAGGAGATGGCGCCCAGGAAGGCGGCGGCCGGGCCGGGGGTTTCGCTGTAGGCCTCGGCCTGCCACAGATGGAAGGGCAGCAGGGCCAGCTTCACCGAAAAGCCGGCACCGAACAGCCCCAGCAGGGCCCAGGTCAGCCGCGAGGAGGCGGACCGAAGGCCATCCCGCACCGCGTCGAACTCCAGGGAGCCGAAATGGGCCTGGGCCAGCATCAGTCCCAGGAAGACCGCCATGGCCCCACCCATGGCATATACCAGGTAACGGTAGGCGGCGCGGTCCGCCGGGCCGCCGCTTTGCGTCATGATCAGGTAGGAGGCCCAGCTCACCAGCTCCCAACCGATGAACAGGGACAGCAGGTCGCCGCTGCACAGCAGGATCAACATGGCCAACACGTTCAGGGCCAGCGCGCCGTGGAACAGACGCATGCCGGAGCGGTTCCTGGACCACTCGCCGCTGGCGTACCAGGACGAGAACAGCGCCGCACCCACGGTGATGACGGCGAAGAACCAGCCCAGACCCTCCATCCGCCAGTGCAGCGGGGTGCCCAGGACCTCCAGGGTCAGCGCGGAGGTCAGCCGGCCGCCGGTGCTCAGCTCCGGAGCCATCATGGCGAGCAGGCCCAGTTGGACGGTATACAGCAGGGTCATGACCCAGCCGGTCCAGCGCTGGCGTCCGAACAGAAAGCCGGCGAGCGTGGTCAGGGCTGAAAGGACGAGGAGTTGGTCGATGGGGTTCATGGCCGGCATTGCGATCACGGATAGACGGACACCAGGCCCGCTGCCTGGGCGGTCTGTTCCAGACCCGTGCCCAGGGGCGACATGGCGGCGGCGGCACCGAGGATCAGCAGTCCCAGCAGCAGTGAAGTCGCGAAGTTGGACATGGGTTGGGTGGGTGCCGGCCGCTCACCCTTGGTGAATAGCAGACGGACGATGCGCATCATATAGTCCGCTTCCACCACGGTCGACACTAGGGTCAGGGCGGCGGCCAGGAGATGGACGGGGTCGCCCTGGGCGATCAGTGCGCGCAGCAGCAGGTTCTTGTCCCAGAAACCGGGCAGCGGGGGTACGCCGATCAAGGACAGTGCCAGCAACGCGAACAGCGTGGCGGCAGACAGGGACGCGGCGGAGGCGCCCCGCAGATTGGTGAGCCACCCGGACCAGCGCTCGGCGATGAGGAACAGGGCCGGCTTCACCACCAGGTGGTGCAGGGCCAGGGCCAGCCCGGCAACGACCCCGGCCGTGCCCGGCACGGCGAAGGCCATGGCCACCATGCCCAGTTGGCCGATGGAGGAATAGGCCAGCACGCGGCGCAGGTCCCGGGCGCGGTAGGCCGCCATCTCCCCGGAGAGCATGGTGACCAGGCCCACGGCCAGGAGCAGGAGGAAGGCGCCCGAGGTCTGGGCATAGGCGGTAAGCAGCAGGCGCACGATGACCAGCAGG
>JBJKSP010000252.1:0-3752 GCA_046703865.1 Thiobacillaceae bacterium | reverse complement strand
CGATCCCGAAAAAGGGCCCGCAGGGCGGGTTTTTTTTTGCAAGCGAGTATGAGCGAACATGATCATGGCAGGCATCGGCGGCGGCACCGGTTACACAGGCGTTGAACTGCTCTGGCTGCTGGCCCAGCATCCCCAGGTGCAGATAGCGGCCATCACCTCCCGCAAGGAAGCGGGGATGCCGGTGGCCGACATGTTCCCGTCCCTGCGCGGACGGGTGCCGCTGGCCTTCTCCAGCCCCGACGAAGCGCCCCTCAAGGACTGCGACGTGGTCTTTTTCGCCACCCCCAACGGCGTGGCCATGCAGCAGACCCGCGAACTCCTGGACGCCGGCGTGAAGGTCATCGATCTGGCCGCCGATTTCCGCATCCAGGACCTGGGCGTGTGGTCGAAGTGGTACGGCATGGAGCACGCCTGCCCCGACCTAGTGGCGGAGGCGGTGTACGGCCTGCCGGAGATCAACCGGGACCAGGTCAGGGGCGCGCGCCTGGTCGCCAATCCGGGCTGCTATCCCACCGCCGTGCAACTGGGCTTCCTGCCCCTGGTGGAAGCGGGCGTCATCGACACTTCATGGATGGTGGCGGACTGCAAGTCCGGCGTGTCCGGCGCCGGCCGCAAGGCGGAGGTGCATACCCTGTTCGCCGAGGCCACGGACAGTTTCAAGGCCTACGCCGTACCTGGGCACCGCCATTGGCCCGAGATCCGCCAGGGCCTGGCGCGTATGGCGGGCCACGAGGTGGACCTGACCTTCGTTCCCCATCTCACACCCATGGTCCGGGGCATCCACGCCACCCTTTATGCCAGGCTGACCCGGGACGTGGACCTGCAGGCCCTGTTCGAGCGCCGGTACGAAGGCGAGGCCTTCGTCGATGTGCTGCCCGCCAAAGCGCATCCCGAGACCCGTTCGGTGCGTGCGTCCAATCTCTGCCGCATCGCCGTGCACCGGGCGCCGGCCTCGTCGGCCGGTGGAGGGGGCGACACCGTGGTGGTGCTCTCCGTCATCGACAACCTGGTCAAGGGGGCCTCGGGGCAGGCGGTCCAGAACATGAACATCCTGTTCGGCTTCGACGAGACCCTGGGCCTGGAGCAGCTGCCCGTGTCGCCCTGAAACCCTGAAGGCTGCAAGGTTGACGGGAACTTCCCCCACGACAATAATGCCTTAACTCAGACTTTATCCAAGGAGTCCCCCTATGAATGCCGTCACCGAGATCTCCCCCGTGGTCTTCACCGACAACGCTGCCAGCAAGGTGAAGTCCCTCATCGACGAGGAGGGCAATCCCGATCTGATGCTGCGCGTGTTCGTGACGGGCGGTGGCTGTTCCGGTTTCCAGTACGGTTTCACCTTCGACGAGTCCAAGAACGAAGATGACACTACCCTGGAAAAGAACGGCGTCACCCTGCTCATCGATCCCATGAGCCTGCAGTACATGATGGGTGCCGAGATCGATTACACCGAGGGTCTGGAGGGTGCCCAGTTCGTGATCCGCAATCCCAACGCGGTGTCCACCTGCGGTTGCGGTTCGTCCTTCTCCGTGTAAGGGATTCGCTGCGGCGAGAGGGCGGCGCAGGCCGCCCTTTTCCTTTGTGTCCATGGTTGAACCCAAACCTGTCGTGAACTGCCCCATGTGCGGAAAGCCGGTGGCCTGGTCGCCGGAAAACCGCTGGCGGCCCTTTTGCTCCGAACGCTGCAAGCTGATCGACTTGGGCGAATGGGCCTCGGAACGCTATCGGGTCGCCGGGTCGGAGCCCTCCGACGAGGCCGCCGAGCAGAGCTTAAACCCCGAAGGCTGACGGGGGCCGGACGCAGCCTTGTGACCTGTGCGGCTTTGGGCTAGCCTTCCAGGGACGTCCAAGGGCCGCACACCATGAAGCTCGTCATCCTCGACCGCGACGGAGTCATCAACTACGACTCCGATCAGTTCATCAAGCGACCGGAAGAGTGGCTGCCCATCCCGGGCAGCCTGGAGGCCATCGCCAGCCTCCACCAGGCCGGTTTCAAGGTGGTGATCGCGTCCAACCAGTCCGGGGTCGGCAGGGGCCTGTTCGACATGGCCACGCTCAATGCCATCCACGGCAAGATGCACAAGCTCCTGGCCCAGGTAGGCGGGCGCGTCGACGCCATCTTCTTCTGTCCCCATGCCGCGGATTCCAGATGCAGTTGCCGCAAGCCGCGTCCCGGGCTCATGCAGGAGATCAGCAGCCGCTATCACCTGGATCTGAAAGGCGTTCCCGCCGTGGGCGACAGCCTGCGGGATCTCCAGGCCGCCGAGGCCGTGGGGGCGCAGCCCATCCTGGTCAGGACCGGCAAGGGGGAGGGCACCATCGAGGCCGGCGACCTGCCCGAAGGCACCCGCATCTTCGACGACCTGGCGGAGGCAGCCCGCATCATCATCGCCGAGGCATGACCGTCCTCCGCTCCCTGCTGTTTGCCGTCATCCAGGCAGCCTTCACCGTGCCCTTCAGCCTGCTGGCCCTGGCGTGCTACCCCCTCGATCCGGTCAGGCGCAACCGTGTCCTGGCCCTGTGGGCGCGCTTCGTGCTTTGGCTGGCCCGGTGGCTGCTCGGCATCCGCTACCACGTTGCGGGCCTGGAGTCCCTCCCACCGGGGCCCTGCGTGGTGCTGTCCAAGCACCAGTCGGCCTGGGAGACCTTTGCCTTCCAGCTCATCTTCCCGCCCCTGTGCTTCGTCCTGAAGAGGGAATTGCTGCGCATCCCCTTTTTCGGCTGGGGTCTGGCCATGACCTCGCCCATCGCCATCGATCGGGAGGCGGGCCGCGCGTCCCTGAGGCAGATGGAGGAACAGGGTCGAAACCGGGTCGCCCGGGGCCTGTGGATCGTGGTCTTCCCGGAGGGCACCCGGGTCGCGCCCGGGACCAGGGGCCGCTACAACGTCGGGGGTGCCTATCTCGCGATACAGCTCGGCATACCGGTGGTGCCGGTGGCCCACAATGCCGGGCGGCTGTGGGGCAAGAACGCCCTGATCAAATCCCCGGGGGTGATCACGGTGGTGATCGGGCCGGCCATCGACACCCGCGGGCGCAGGGCGACCGAGATCAATGCCCAGGCGGAGACCTGGATCGAGGGGCAGATGGACCGGCTCGGCGCGGAACAGGCATCGACCCCCGAAGGTGTCGGGGACGCCGCATGACCAGGATGCCGCCTTCGGCCTGGCCCGCGCGCCTCGATCTCCTCCAGAGCCTGTCGGGGTTGGCACTGGCGCTGTTCATGTGGCTGCACATGTTCTTCGTCGCCTCCATCCTGGTGAGCGAGGATGCCATGTGGTCCGTGTCCCGCTTCTTCGAGGGCTATTTCCTGTTCGGCCGGCGCTATCCCTGGCTGGTCTCCGTCCTGGTGGCGGCCGTTTTCGCCCTGTTCATCGCCCACGCCGCCCTCGCCGTGCGCAGGTTCCCGGCGGGCTGGCGGCAATATCGGGTCTTCTGGGGCCATGCCCGGGCCATGCGCCACGGCGACACCACCCTCTGGATGGTGCAGGTCGCCACCGGCTTCGCCATGTTCTTTCTGGCCCCCGTGCACCTGTACACCATGCTGACGCACCCGGGGCTGATCGGCCCTTATGCCTCCGCCGACCGGGTCTGGACCGGGCGTTTCTGGCCCCTCTACCTGATCCTGCTGTCCATGGTGGAATTGCACGGCAGCGTGGGCCTGTACCGCCTGGCGGTGAAATGGGGCTCGCTCGCCGGGCGCGACGCCAAAGCCACCCGCCGCCGGCTGAGGGCGGCGACATGGCGCCTCTC
>JBJKSP010000251.1:0-3708 GCA_046703865.1 Thiobacillaceae bacterium | reverse complement strand
GTCCAGGCGCCCGGGATCGATGCCGCCCAGGATCCGGGGCAGGTCGCCGAGCGCCCCAAGGCCGGCGGGGAAGGAATGGATCTCGCCGGTCTCTTCGAAGAACAAATGGAAGTGGTGGCTGGTGTTGGTGTCATAGAAGGTCTTGCCCGTCTCGACCCGGATTTCCCGAAGCGCGCCCGTCGCCGTAAGCCGGTTCAGCACGTTGTAGACCGTCGCCAGCGATATGAGCAGCCCGGCCTGCCGCGCCGCGGCGTAGAGCTGTTCGGGGGTGACGTGGCGATCCGGCTGGCTGAACAGCAGTTCGACCAGTTCCGCGCGCTGCCGGGTCACCCTCAGGTGCGCATCCTGGATCAGCTTCAGCACCCGGCTGACCTGCCCCGGATCGGGGTGTATGCCAAAGATCATCATGGTCACCCGGACTCAGTCGTCCAGGATGCCCACGCAGGCCACCCGGTCCAGCATCTCTTCGCCATGGATCGATTCCTTCAGCCGGCCCGTGAGGTCCTGCCCTGCGCGCAGGCCATTCCAGTGCCGGCCCTTGGCCCAGGGAAAACTCCAGGTCACATCATAGACCCTGCCCCGGTAGGCGATGAGCACCGGCAGGGCGGGATCCGTGCCGTCGCAACGAGCGAGTTCCGCCCGGGTGTAGCGGCGGGGCGGGACGGGCCGGCACTCGTCCGCACCCTGCAAGGCCGCGTCAGCGGGCGCCGAGGAACTTGCCGACGTAGGGCGAGTTCTCGCCCGACTTGCGGATGCTGTGGCCGCTGGGGCCTTCCCCGAGGAATTCTGAGAACCACGCCTCGTGCTCGATCTCCTCGTGCAGGATGGCGTTGGACAGGTCATAGGTGCGGTGGTCCTTGCCGAAGGTCATGTTGCAGATCTCGGTGTAGCCCCGCACCGCACAGCGCTCAGCCTCCACCAGTACCTTGAGCACCGCCCTGGTGGTCAGGTCGTTGGGCAGGGTGGCCGGCGGACAGGCAGAAATGTTGTGGAAGTCCACCATGCTCTGGGGCAGCTGGCCGCCCAGCTCGTAGATGCGGGGCACCAGGGCCTCGAAGTGGTTCCGGTCCTCGATGCGCGCGTCTTCCGTGATTTCCTTCAGGCTTTCGCCTTCCAGGCCGACCAGGTTCGCCCGCAGGTTCGTGTAGTAGTAGTAGGTCGTCAGCTCGGCGGCCGCGTTGCGGACCAGCATCTCCAGGAGCTTGTCCACGTCGACCCCGGCCTTTTCGACCATCTCTCTAGCGACTTTAGCCATAACGTCCTCCATCGGATTCGATTGCTCACCGGGCATGGCACCCGGTGGCCTATGTGGAGCGCGAACATTCGCCCCCACGCTTTTTGGACGAAGTCCAATCTAGAGTGGTTCTAATAATTATTTGCAATCGCAGTCATAGTCCGGTCAAATGGACACCGGCAGTCCGATCGAGTCTTTCGGTAGTTGCCCATTGGGGGCGCCCGACCCGACGATGCCAGAGGCGATCCCAAAACCGCGGGGTGCATGCCTCGATCGGCTCACGGTGGGCCAAGGGTTGCCGGGCGGGTCGATGGCGTAGCCCTGGGTCGCCGCACTTCACTCACGTTGACGTGCAGTCGAGGCCGTCGTGTGCTGGCGATCACACCGGAGGCTCGTGAACACCTCCAAACCGAGACGGCTCAAGTTTGCATCAAGCGCGTGGCCGGCGGACCAGCGGCGAAGAATGCTCAGTCTCGCCGGGCATCCACGTCCGCCGGTCCCTCCTTGCTGTAATGGGCATAAAGCCGGATCTCGTCTTCCCGGTCCAGGTTCCGGTCCGGGTCATACGCGGGGGCCGTGCGGATGGCCTCCCGCTCCAGATCCACCCGGATGGCCTGCCGCTCCCATTCCACTGCAACCGTCCAGGCCGGCGCCAGCAGGACTGTTCGGCCCCTCAGCCATCCGCCCGTCAGCACCACCAGATACCGTATCCGCCAGATTCCGTTGTCCCGCAGGAGGTCTGCCACCCGTCCCAGTTCGCCGTCCCAGGCAAGAATCCGGTAACCCGTCACTTCTTTCTCACTGGCGGGCTGTCCTTCACCTGCTGTCGGGTGAGATCGACGTCAACGCTCCGGCTTGCCTCATCGACACCCCGTACCGAACGGGGCGTCATCAGCACCTCCCGCCCCAGAAGGCAGCTCCCGGTACGCACGACCAAGTAGTGGACCGTCCACTGCCGGTCGTCAAAATAGACCTGCTCGATCCTGCTGATCTCACCGTCTCTGGCCTGCAGGCCGTATTTCCTGAGATGGCTCAGCTTGCATATCCGGCCCATGGGCATTCACCTCCCGCCTTGGTCGCGGCACCGCCGGCTTGCACGTCCTCCCTGTATAGGACAACGCCAGCACGCCCCATGCTCCCAGCCCCCCGGCGAGCGCCGGGGCTCCCCTCCGGTTGGGCCGATGCTGCGCCGGGGGAATGCCATGCCCACGGCGGCAGGAGATTCAACCCAGATACGCCGGCTGGGGGTGCTGGAAGAAACAGGGACCTAGGTGGGCAGACTTTCCCCGGGGGACCTGGCGAGCAATGGCGAGACGGAGTCCCCCGGCTGACCCCCCTACGACAAGGCGGGCAGATCGAGCCACAGGCCATATCCTGTCGTCTGACGACGGGTGATGGCGGCGGGGCAGGTGATGCCCCGGACGGGCCAACCCTTGGTCTGCAGGGCCAGGCAAAACTGGCGGGCGCTATCCCTGGACAGGTAGCCCACGGTCTGTTTGCCCAGCTTGATCGCCACGGCCACGCTGCGCTGTCGGGTGTTCTTCTCGGGCATCAACGTGACCAGGGTATAGACGCGGGTCGTTCCCGCACATAGGGCAAGTAGCCACAGATAGCTTCGCTTGTTCACCTCGTCGGCGGTCAGCCGCTTCCTGAAGGTGCCGCCTCCGTCCAGGTCAGGGCCGGCATCGAGCACCGCCTGCCTGTCCGTGAAGAGTTGAACGGAAGCCAAAAGCGAGCGACAGAGGCTAAGGCACCATAATGTCATGCCCGCCAACATCAGGACCCAGACCCAATACACCATCACGCCCCCCTATGCAGCACCCGGGCCAAAGAACCGGCACACTGCCGATCGGACCGCAACGGCCACTATCCAACCGTCCGACCCAAGGCACGGGTCCCATCCGGCCCGATACGGTGCCCATCCCTTCCGCTTGCAAGTCTCCCGCCACGGCCGCGGGAAGGTCGCAGGCCGATCACTACTCCCCCACGGGCCTCGCACCTCCTTGGGGCCGGTCCTGCTCGTGGGCCCCAGGCAACGCATCATAGGCACCGAGGACACGTCGGGCGATAGGCAAAGGATTTATTCGGCTAAAGAAGCCCGTGGTGTCGCGCACCCCGGTCGAGCACCGATGGCTGATGACCGGTCGGTGGCGTGCAGCGAGCGCGCCCGGGAGGCCGAGACGGCTATGAATGCCGGGTCGCTTCAACGGCCGCCCACCGCCCGATTCCACCGGCGCGCGCATCCCGGTCCGGAACTCCCGGCCGGCGACGACCCAAGCCCCCAGGGGACACTGCGCTAAAGCTTTATCCGATTAAGCAACCTGACAATGGAAACCCGGCCGGGCACGTCCTAGCCTTCGCACCATGCTTGCCGAACGGCAGCGACAGAGACTCATGACACCCTAACTGAACACCAGGAGGTGTGGAGATGAGGATGAAAGTGCAAGGATCGATCTTGGGTGGGGCCCTGATAT
>JBJKSP010000250.1:0-5598 GCA_046703865.1 Thiobacillaceae bacterium | reverse complement strand
CTGGACCATGGGCGGCACGATCAGCACCATGCGGCTCTTGGGGACCTTGAGCAGCGCCAGAAACTCCTTTTGCACCAGGGCGAGGATGCGCTTAAGCATTCAGGGTGTGCCCTATTCCAGCCGCTTGCGCGACTTCAGCCAGGTGATGCCCAGGAACAGCGCCGCCATGATCCCCAGGGCCAGGGCGTTGGGCAGCACCACCGACCACACGTCCCCGGCCAGGAACAAGGTCTGGACGATGGACACGAAATAGCGGGCCACGACGATGTGGGTGATCCACTGGACCACGGCAGGCATGCTGTCGATGTCGAAGATGAAGCCGGAGAGCAGGAAGGCGGGGAGGAAGGTGGCGATGATGGCGATCTGGCCGGCCACGAACTGGTTCCGGGCCAGGGTGGAGATGGTCAGCCCCATGCCCAGGGCCGCCAGCAGGAACAGGGAGGCACAGGCCCACAGCAGCCAGAAGGAGCCGCGCAGGGGCACGTCGAACAGCCCCACCGCCAGGCCCACGGTGAGCAGCATCCCGCCGGTGCCCAGGACGAAATAGGCGACCAGCTTGCCCAGCAGGATCTCGGACATGCTGGCCGGGGTCTCCAACAGGGCCTCCAGGGTGCCACGTTCCCACTCCCTGGCCATGACCAGGGCGGTCAGGAGGGCCCCGATCAGGGTCATGATGATGGCCACCAGGCCCGGGACCAGATAGTTGCGGCTCTTGAGCCCGCTGTTGAACCACACCCGCTGTTCCAGCTGCACCGGCGTGGCCAGGTCCTGGCCCTGGCTGGCGGCGCGCCGGGCAAGCCAGGCGCCCCAGGCCCCCTCCACGTAGCCCTCCATGATCCGTGCCGTGTTGGCGTCCACGCCATTGACGATGACTTGGACGGGTGCACCGTCCGCCCGCCTCAGGCGTTCGGCGAAGTCGGCCCGCAGGTGCACGATGGCGTTCACCCGCCCGTCCCGAAGGGCCTGCTGCGCCGCGGCCAGGGTGAGGGTGCGGACGGGTGCGAAGTAGTGGCTGCCTTCCAGGCTGGCCATGAAGTCCGCCGTGTCCGTAGAGGGCGCCTCCGCCACCAGGGCCACCGGCACGTGGTCCGCGTCCAGGGAGACCCCGAAACCGAACAACACGAGCAGGAAGAAGGGCATGAGGAAGGCGATGGCAATGCTGCTGGGGTCCCGCACGATCTGCAGGAACTCCTTGCGAACCAGGCCCTTCAGGCGCATGGCGGCCCCGCCGCGGGCGGGCACGCTCATGGCGATCTCTCCTGGGGATGAGGGAGGGGAGAAGGGGGATAGGAGGGGCTAGGCGAGGCGTTGTTCCCATCCCCCATCCCCCATCCCACATTCCCGTTTTTTTCCCCATCCCCGCCTTCCACCAGCCGGATGAAGGCGTCCTCCATGCTGGGCTCGGGGGTCTCCGCCGTGCGTGCCCCGGCCTTGATGGCGGCGGGCTCGTCCATGGCCAGGATGCGCCCGGCCGCCATGATGGCCAGGCGGTCGCAGTATTCCGCCTCTTCCATGAAGTGAGTGGTCACCAACACGGTCACCCCGGCCCGGGCCAGGGCGTTGATGCGCTGCCAGAATTCGCGCCGCGCCAGAGGGTCCACCCCGGAGGTGGGCTCGTCCAGGAACAGGATCTCCGGCCGGTGCATCAGCGCGCTGGCCATGGCCAGTCGCTGCTTGTAGCCCAGGGGCAGTTCTCCGCTCAGCTGGCCCGCATAGTCCCCGAGCTCGAACTCGGTGAGTGCCCAGTCCATCCTCGCCTGACGCTCGCGCCCGACCAGGCCATAGGCACTGGCGAAGAAGGCCAGGTTCTGGGCCACACTCAGATTGCCGTAGAGGGAGAACTTCTGGGACATGTAGCCGATGCGCCCCCGGGCCGTCGAGGCCGCGTGGCGCAGGTCCAGCCCGGCCACGCGCAGGCTGCCGGCGCTGGCGGGCAGCAGACCGCAGAGCATGCGGAAGGTGGTGGACTTGCCCGCCCCGTTGGCCCCGAGAAGGCCGAAGATCTCGCCCCGCCGCACCTGGAAGCTGATCCCGTCAACCGCCCAGAACTCTCCGAAGCGGCGCTTGAGGCCGTCCACCTGTATCACCGTCCCGTCCCCGCCCGGGGTTGCCGAATTGGCCTCCGGTTTCGGCCTGCCGTCCGCCGCTGCTCCGGACGCAGCCGCTCCAAACGAATCGGTCCCGGATACTCTGGCCTGGGTATGGTTACGCAGCAGGTCGATGAAGCCGTCCTCGAAGCGGGGTGCCACGGGCTGGATGCGGGCACCTGCCAGGGCGGGGTGTCGGGCGAGCACATCCGGAGGTTCCGCCCTGGACGTCACCAGGCGCACGTGGTCGCCCTGGACCAGGGCATCCACCACTCCGGCCCGTCCGGTCAATCCGGCCGGGAGGTCCCGCGGCCGTCTGCCCGGAGCGGTGACCGCCCAGGTGCGGCCCGCCATGCGGGCGCTGATGGCCTCCGGCCGGCCCTGGTCCAGGATCCGGCCCTCGTGGAGCAGGATGACCTCCTGGCAGCGTGCCGCCTCGTCCAGGTAGGCGGTGGACAGCAGCACGCTCATGCCTTCGCCTTTCACCAGGCGCTCCACGATGCCCCAAAGCTCCCGGCGCGAGACCGGGTCCACCCCCACCGTCGGTTCGTCCAGCAACAGGAGGCGTGGCGCGCGCACCAGGGTGCAGGCCAGACCCAGCTTCTGTTTCATGCCCCCGGACAGCCGCCCCGCCAGGCGCCGGGTGAAGGGGGCCAGCCCGGTCATGTGCATCAGCTCGCCATAGCGCTCCGGGCGCGCCGCCTTGGGCACCCCTTGGAGGTCGGCGTACAGGTCCAGGTTCTCCTGCACGCTGAGGTCTTCGTAGAGGCCGAAACGCTGGGGCATGTAACCCAGGGCGGCCTGCACCGCCAGGGATTCCCGGGTCGCATCCAGGCCCAGGACGTGGATACTGCCTGCATCCGGCATCAGCAGGCCGGCGGCCAGGCGCATGAGAGTGGTCTTGCCCGCCCCGTCGGGGCCGATGAGCCCGGTCACCACGGCGGGCCGGATGGAGAAGCTCAGGCCGTCCACGGCCCTCACCTGGCGCCCGCCGGCGGCGAACGTCTTGACCAGCGTCGAGGTCTCCAGGACGGAGGCATCGTTCGCTGCTGCCCTTGCCACTGGGCTCACCTGTCACCCTTGCAAGGGTCCGCGCCCGGAGAGGACGCTGGCTGGTCCAGGGGGATGGTGACCGTGGCGGGCATGCCCAGACGCAGTTCGTTCTGGCCCTCGCACACGTACACCCGGGCCTGATAGACCAGGCTGGTCCGGATCTCCGTGGTCTCCACCGACTTGGGCGTGAACTCGGCACTGGGCGAGACGTAGCCCACCCAGCCGCGGTAGGGCTTTTGCGGGTGGCTGTCGGTATGCACCCAGGCCCGGGCCCCCATCGGCACGCGACCCAGGTCCGCCTCGGGCAGGTAGGTGCGCACCCAAAGGGGATCGGTCAGCGCCACGGTGTACACGGGCTTCTGGGGCGAGGCCATGTCGCCCGGCTCCAGGATTCGGTTCTGGATCACCCCGTCGGAGGGAGCATGCAGTTCGCCCTCCTGCAGGTCGCGCTGGATCACGGCCACCGCCGCTTCCTCCGCCGCCAGGGTATCCCGGGCCGCCGCCACGTCCTCCTTGCGCGGACCCAGTTCCACCAGACGCAGGGCCTCCCCGGCCGCCTTCAGTTGCGCCTGGGCCTTGTCCAGGGCGTATTTGGCGGTGTCCGCCTGCTGCTGGGAGACGAAGTGCTTGGCCACCAGATCCAACTGGCGTCGATAGAAGGCATCGGCGTCCGCCACCGCCACTTGGGCCGCGTCTCGCTGGGCCCGGGCCTCCCTGATTTCCTGGGGCCGTGAGCCGGCGAGCAGACGTGCCAGCACCTGATGCTGGGCGGCTGCCTGGGCCCGGGCCTGGACCAGGGTACGGTGCAGGCGCACGGTATCCAGGACTGCCAGCAACTGGCCCTTCCTCACGCGGTCGCCCTCCCGCACCAGCATCTTCTCGATGCGCCCATTGGCGTTGAAGGCCAGTTCCACCTGGCGGATGTCCACGTTGCCCTGCAGGGTCAGTTCGTTCCTGGGTGCTTCCTTCTCGTGTCTGGACCACCAGATGCCGGCCGCCACGGCGGCCACGACGGGAATGATCAGGAGGATTCTTTTTCGTTTCATGTCAGTCCTTGGCAGCGGCTAGTCCATCGAACAGCAGATCCAGATGGCTCTGCAGGTGTCGGTCGAAATCGAATGGCCTGGGATCAAAGGCCAGGAACGAATGTTTCCAGAGTATGCCCAGCATCAGGGGCGCGATCACCACCCGCCAGGCGTAGTCCACGTCTACCGGGCGGAACTCGCCGCTATCCACGCCGCGCTTCAGGATGCCCTGGATCAGCCGCCGCCCCCGCTGGATCACCTCGTCGTGGTAGAAGCTGGCGATCTCCGGGAAATTGCCGGCCTCGGCCATGACCAGCTTGGGGATGCCCGAGAGGGGTGAACCGCTCACCCGCCGGGTGAACTCCCCCATGAAACGGGTCAGGAGTTCCCGGCTGCTGCCCCCGGAGCGACTCACGATCCGTTCGGTCTCGTCCAGATTGACCACCAGTAGGGGGGCAGTTCATATTCTGCGATGCAGGAAGAAATTAAATGGCGTCGGAATGCGGAGTTCAGAGGATTTTAGGGGCCAGATAGAAGCGAACAAAGTGATCTCGGATTGAGTCACTTTGCGCAAATCCCGCATGGGTTCTGCGCGGGAAACGAGCCGGATCGGGGATGACAAATCGAAGAAGGTTTGACGCTTCTGGCCCCATCGGACCCTTGCGGACCGTGACGGACCCTATCTTAGGACCTACGGACCCTCGATGATTTCAAGCGTCATGTGGCAAGCTTCGCCACTTGAGCGACCATTTCTAAATCAATTTTCCCCGTAGATTTACAGGAGCGGTACAGCATAACGATTGCTTGCGCCTTCTTCTGAGCGGAGATGTCCTTGCCCGCCAAAGCGGTTTCAAACGACTCGATTATTGCGGCGAGCAATCCACCATCAACCTCTGCTGCTGATGGCACCACGATGCGGTTCGAAATTGGATTCTGTGGGCATGTTTCACATGCCTTATGCCATCGAAATTCAGCTCGCCCCAATCCAATTTTTGTTCCTGATGCATGTCTGCGGCAATCCGCAAGGGTGAATGTGTATTGCAGATCGTATCGCTGTTCTCTCACGTAGGGGCAGTCCACGAGCGCTTCTGGGTCAGCAAGCCCATGTAAAACGTAGTCGACATCGAACCCAAGATTGCCTAGGGCACCAATATATGAATCGGGCAAGGAGAGCGCCCGATCTGACTCATACCTCGCTTGGGTGTTGCGATGAACACCTGTTTTCTCAGCCAAGTCGGATTGGCTCATGTGGAGCCGATCACGCTCTTCTCTCAGACGATCACCAACAGACATGCCCAACAGAGCCCAATATTGAACTATCATGCACTATGGTGCACAATCGCACAATCGTGCACAAGGAGAGAGCATGAGAGCACAAGCCGTCCTTACCCCGCAACAGGTACGCGATAAGTTCTGCAGGCAAGGTATCAGTA
>JBJKSP010000249.1:0-3005 GCA_046703865.1 Thiobacillaceae bacterium | reverse complement strand
TGGCCACCTTGTCGAACACCAGGTTGTTCCACCCGCTGGGCCGGCTGGGGTCGCGGTAGAAAGTGCGCAGATAGGTATAGATCCAGTCCGGCCCGCGGGCACGGGTCTCCACCGTCAGGTCGGGCGGCGGCGCACCGAACCAGGCCTTGGCGTCCTCGGGACGCATGGCCACGGTCATGGTCGCGCCGAGCTTGTCCGAGGCGAACAACAGGTTCTTCTTGACCTGGTCCTTGGTCAGGCCGATGTCCGTCAGGTGGGTGTAGCGCATATAGCCGGCGCTGTGACAGGTCACGCAGTAGTTGATGAATATGCGCGCCCCGCGCTGGAGCGATTCGTAGTCGTTGATATTGACCGGCGCATGGTCCAACTTGACCCCGCCTTCGGCGGCGAAGACCGTCAATGGCAGGGCGAGCAACAAGAGCAACAGTTTTTTCATTTGGAGGTCACCCTTTCCGGTACCGGTTTGGCCTTGTCGTTCTTGGTGTACCACGGCATGAAGACGAAGAAGGCGAAGTACACCACGGTCAGGATGCGGGCGGTCCAGGTCCGTTCCGCCGTGACCGGCAGCACGCCCAGGACGCCTAGCCATAGGAAGGCGATGATGAACAGGGTCAGGGCGATCTTGAATTTGGGTCCCCGGTAGCGGATGGATTTCACCGGTGAACGGTCCAGCCAGGGCAGGAGGAAGAAGCTCAGTACCGACAGGCCCATGACCAGCACGCCCGGGAACTGGGAGGCGAACATGGGGGGTACGGCCCGCAGGATGGCGTAATTGGGGGTGAAATACCACACCGGCGCGATATGGGGCGGCGTCTTCAGGGGATTGGCAGGAATGAAGTTGTTGTCCTCCAGGAAGTAGCCCCCCAACTCGGGCCCGAAGAACATGATGGCGGCAAACACCATCAGAAAGACCACCACGCCCAGGATGTCCTTGACCGTGTAGTAGGGATGGAAGGGGATGCCGTCCAGGGGCTTGCCGTTTGCGTCCTTGTGCTTCTTGATCTCGATGCCGTCCGGGTTGTTGGAGCCCACCTCGTGCAGGGCCACCAGGTGCGCGGCCACGAGGCCCAGAAGGGCCAGGGGGATGGCGATGACGTGGAAGGCGAAGAAGCGGTTCAGGGTGGCGTCGGAGACCACGTAGTCGCCGCGTATCCACTCGGACAGGGAGTTGCCCACCACCGGGATGGCGCTGAACAGGTTCACGATCACCTGGGCGCCCCAGTAGGACATCTGTCCCCAGGGCAGCAGGTAGCCGAAGAAGGCCTCGGCCATCATGCACAGATAGATGCACACGCCGAACAGCCAGATCAGCTCGCGCGGCTTGCGGTAAGAGCCGTACAGCAAGCCGCGGAACATGTGCAGGTAGACCACGATGAAGAAGGCCGAGGCGCCCGTGGAGTGCATATAGCGGATGAGCCAGCCGAAGGGCACGTCGCGCATGATGTATTCCACCGAGGCGAAGGCCAGGTTGGCGTCCGGCTTGTAGTTCATGGTCAGGAAGATGCCGGTGACGATCTGCAGCACCAGGACCAACAGGGCCAGCGAGCCGAAGTAGTACCAGAAGTTGAAGTTCTTGGGCGCGTAGTACTCGGTCAGATGCGACTTCCAGTTGACGGTGAGGGGGAAGCGCGCGTCCACCCAGGTGAGAATTTTCTGCATTGGTCTTGTCTCCGGGAGAATCAGGATTTGCCCTGGTCAACGCCGATCACCACCTTGCCGGCGCTCAGGTACTTGTTGGGCGGGACGACCAGATTCGTCGGTGCGGGGGAGCCGAGGAAGACGCGCCCCGCCAGGTCATAGCGGGATCCGTGACAGGGGGAAAGCCAACCGCCGGGCCAATCGGCCCCCAGGTCGGGCGCCCCCACTTCCTTCCGGTAGTTGGGCGAGCATCCCTGGTGGGTGCAGATCCCCACCACGATGAAGTATTCGGGCTTGATGGAGCGGGCCGCGTTCTTGCAATACTCGGGTTGGTGATCCACCTCGCTGGTGGGATCGGTGAGCTTGTCGTCGTGCTTCCCGAGCAGTTGCAACATCTCTTTGGTGCGGTGCACGATCCACACGGGTTTGCCGCGCCATTCCACGGTCAGGAGCGCACCGGGCTCGACCTTGGAAACATCCACGTCCACCGGGGCACCCGCGGCCAATGCCCTGGTGCTGGGCAACATGCTCATGACGAACGGAACCGCAGCGCTTGCAGCTGCGACGCCGCCCATCGCGGAACTCACGGCCACGAGGAAGCGGCGTTTTGAACTATCCACGGTTTTCTCGCTCATACTGTTTTCTCTACTGACGGGTCTGGAAATCTGTGTCGGTACCAGGGAAGCAGTCGATCCATCAATTGCGGACATTCAGATCGACTGCACATTTTAGGCGGCCAACAAATCCTGGCATTGTACATAAAAACCGAAGCTGACTTAAAGGCGTCCCTGTGCTGAGGGGGACTCCGGCAGGTGTTTCACCGGCATAGCAAGGATCGCGTCAAACATCCGCATAAGGATATACTGGTGGGTTCGTATCGAACCCAACGCAGTCGAATGCAAAGACTCTGGCTCGCCTTTGCCCAAATCCTGGCCGCCATCGTGATCGCCCTGGCGGCCCTGTTCGCGCTCAACCGCATCTTCCCCGGCCTGCTTCCCTTGCCGGGGCCAGCGGTGACCATCCACGAGGTCACCCAAAGCGGGGCCGCGGCCCCCGTCTCCAGTTATGCCGCCGCCGCGAAGAAGTCCCTGCCGTCGGTGGTCAACATCTTCACCAGCAAGGAGATACGCGCCCCGCGCCAGCCCCTCATGGAGGATCCCTTCTTCCGGCGCTTCTTCGGTCTGCACAAAGACAACCGGACCGAGCGGGTATCCAATCTGGGCTCCGGCGTCATCGTCAGCGATGACGGATACATCCTGACCAATCAACACGTCATCGAGGCGGCCGACGAAATCCAGGTGGCCCTGCCGGACGGCACCACCCTGCCGGCCAAGTTGGTGGGTACCGATCCCGAGACCGACCTCGCG
>JBJKSP010000248.1:0-2615 GCA_046703865.1 Thiobacillaceae bacterium | reverse complement strand
CGCCCACGTCCCGGACGGGGCGGACGCCGTGGTGATGCAGGAAGACTGCCAGGCCGACGGTGATTACGTCGTCGTCAACCAGGTGCCGGTCGCCGGCCAGCATGTGCGCCTCAAGGGTTCCGACCTGGTGGAAGGCAAGCCCATCCTGACCGCCGGCAGCAGGTTCTCCGCGGCGGCCATGAGTCTCGCCGCCTCGGTGGGCTTCCCCGAGGTCCGGGTGTTCCGCCGGATCAGGGCCGCGATCTTCTTGACCGGCAGCGAGCTGGTGCAGCCGGGCCGGCCCCTGCCCCCCGGCCACATCTACAACTCCAACCGCTACCTGATGCGCGGCTACCTGCAGGACCTGGGGGTAGAGCTGACCGACCTGGGCATCATCCAGGACGACCGTGAGGCCACCCGGGACGCACTGCGCCGGGCCGCGGCGGGGGCGGACCTGGTGGTGACCAGCGGCGGCATGTGCGAGGGGGAGGAGGACCACGTCACCGCGGCGGTCATGGCCGAGGGCCATATCGACGTCTGGAAGATCGCCTCCAAGCCGGGCAAGCCCCTGGCCTTCGGTGCCGTGGCCTCGGGCGGACGGGAGACGGCCTTCATCGGCCTGCCGGGCAACCCGGTCTCGGTGTGGGCGGGACTGCTCACCCTGGTGGCGCCCTTCCTGCGCCGCTGCCAGGGCCTGGCCCGGATCGAGCCCGAGCCCCAGACCCTGCGCGCCGATTTCGACTACACGGTGAAAGGCAACCGCATGGAGTTCGTGCGGGTAAGGCGCAACGGCCGGGGCGGACTGGACATCTATCCCAACCAGGACTCGGCCGTCATCTCCTCGGCGGTGTGGGCCGACGGCGTCGCCTCCATCCCGGCGGGGGCCAGCGTCCGGCCCGGCGATCCCGTCACCTATCTGCCGGGGCCGGGCTGGTCCCCGTGAGCCCCGGCGGCCCTCACCGAACCACGCCCGCCCTGCGCTGGCTCAACGTAGTCCTGCGCGGCCTGCACGTGGCCACGGTGATCGCCCTGGGCGCGGCCCTCCTGGGCGCGCCCCTGTCGCCCTACCGACAATCCCTGGGGGTGCTCTTCACCGGGCTGGCCATGATGGCCCTGGACCTCTGGGGCAAACCCCGCATGCTGCTGGAATGGTCCGGGGCGGCGCTGGTGCTGAAGCTCGCGGTGGTGGCCTGGATGGCGGCGGATGCCGGCCTGAGGCTGCCCCTGTTCTGGGCGGTGGTGGCCTGGTCCGCCATCTTCGCCCATGCCCCTGCGAGCTTCAGGCATGCGGCCTGGTGGGTGCGCAAGGCATGAGCGGCGTCACCGCCATCCGCATACGGAACAGCCCGGGTCCTTGGTCACCCTGATCTTCTGCCACTCCATGCCCATGGCGTCGAACAGGACCAGATGGCCCGCCAGGGGGCTGTCGGTGCCCAGCAGCAGGCGGATCGCCTCGCCCGCCTGGAGGGTGCCGATCATGCCCGTGAGGGGGGCGAACACCCCCATGACGGCGCAACGCTCCTCGTCTTCGGCCCGGGTGTCCGGGAACAGGCACTGGTAGCAGGGTGAATCTTCCTGGCGCAGGTCGAACACCGCCAGCTGTCCCGAAAACCGGATGGCGGCCCCGCTCACCAGGGGCTTGCGCCACCTGACGCTGGCCCGGTTCACGGCATGCCGGGTGGCGAAGTTGTCGCAGGCATCCACCACAACGTCCGCAGCCGCCACCAGCTCCGCCAGTTCCGCATCGCCCACCCGGCGTCCCACCGGCTCCACCCGGCAGTCCGGGTTGATCTCGGCCAGGGCACGGCGGGCGGATTCCGCCTTGTTCACCCCCACCGTGGCCTCCCGGTGCACGATCTGGCGCTGCAGATTGGTCAGGTCGACGGCGTCGCCGTCGCAGATGGTGAGCCGCCCCACACCGGCGGAGGCCAGGTAGAGTGCGGCGGGGGAGCCCAGGCCGCCGGCACCGATCAGCAGCACATGCCCGGCCAAGAGCTTCTCCTGCCCGGCCAGGTCGATCTGGGGCAGCAGGATATGGCGGCTGTAGCGGAAGAGCTGGCGGTCGTCCATCACACCAGCCCCTCGAAAGGCTGCACCTCCACGAGGTCGCCGGCCGCGACGCTGGCGCCGTCCTCGGGCAGGATGATGAAGCAGTTGGCCTCCGCCATGGAGCGCAGTACCCCCGAGCCCTGGTTGCCGGAGAGCCTCACCCGCCACTCGCCGTCCTCCCGGAACAGGACGCCCCGGGGGAATTCACGCCGGCCGGTGAACTTGCGGATGGGCACGGCGCAGGGGACCCGGAAGCTGGGCCGGGGCGGCAGGGGGTCCACGCCCTGGAGCTTCAGGAGGGCGTCCAGCACGATCTGATAGAGGCTGACCATCACCGCCACGGGGTTGCCGGGCAGGCCGAACAGCCAGGCACCGCCCAGCCGGCCGAAGGCCATGGGACGGCCGGGCTTGATGTCGATCTTCCAGAAGCGCACCTCGCCCTGGCGGGCCATGATGTCCCGCACATAGTCCGCCTCGCCCACCGACACGCCGCCGGTGGTGAGGATGGCGTCGGCCTGGGCCGCCGCCTCGCCGAAGGCGCGCTCCATCTCGGCGGGATCGTCCCGCACCACGCCCATGTCCAGGAT
>JBJKSP010000247.1:0-2944 GCA_046703865.1 Thiobacillaceae bacterium | reverse complement strand
ACCCCTTCACCCTGGACGCCCTGCCCCGGGGCGAAAAGGGCCGGACCCACATCGAGCGCTACTACGAGCCCTTCGACCGGATCCGGGACGAGGGCCTGGACGCCCTCATCATCACCGGCGCCAACGTCAAGGGCAACGACCTGTCCAGGGAGCTGTTCTGGGAGCCCCTCATCCAGGTCATCGACTGGGCCATGGAGAACGTGACCACCACCCTGTGCTCCTGCCTGGCCACCCACGCCGTCATGCAGTTCCGCTACGGCCAGACCCGGGTGCCCCGGCCGAGGAAGGTTTGGGGCGTCTATCCCCACCGGGTGATGGAGATGCGCCACCCCCTGGTGAACGACGTGAACACCCGCTTCGATGTGCCCCATTCGCGCTGGAACGACGTCTCCTGCGCCCAGTTCGAGGCCGCGGGCCTGCACGTCCTGGCCGAGAGCGAGGAGGGGGGCGTCCACTTGGCGGTGAGTCCGGACGGGTTCCGCGCGGTGTTCTTCCAGGGCCACCCGGAATACGACACCATCTCCCTGCTCAAGGAGTACAAGCGCGACACCCTGCTGGCCGCCCAGGGCAAGCTGACGGCCTATCCGCCCTTCCCGGACCATTATCTCGGGGTCCGGGAGCAGGCCATCCTGGAGGAATACCGGGACCGGCTGCTGGACGCCGCCGGCCGCGGCGCTCCCCTGCCCAAATTCCCGGAGGCCCTGGTGGTCCCACACCTGGACAATACCTGGCACGACACGGGAGAGGGGGTGGTGGGGAACTGGATGGGCCTGATGTACCAGCTCACCCACCGGGATCGGCGCAAGCCCTTCATGGACGGCATCGACCCGGCGGACCCCCTGGGCCTGGGCTGGGGCTGAGCATCGGACCGATTTTAGGCTCAAGGAAACAATGGGATATGCCGATAATGTGTTCGTGGCATAATCCGCCCTCTCTTTTTTGAGCTGTGCTTGAACAGAGGAGATACTAGTGGCGACCACCGCCAAGAAAACCGCCTCCAAGGTGAAGCCGGAAGCGCCCAAGAAGGCCACGGCCGCGAAACCCGCCGTCAAGGCGGTCGCGACGGAAACCGGGAAGGCCTCCGCCAAACCCGCCGCGGCAAAGGCCGCCGGCAACAAGCCCGCCGTGAAGGCGGCCGTGCTGGAAGCTCAAAAACCCGCCGCCAGAAAGGCAGCGGCGGTCCAGGAAACCAAGAAGCCCGCCAAGCGCGGGACGGCGGAGGAAGCGAAGAAGGCTCCCGTGAACAAGGTGACTGACAAGATGCCCTCAACGAGTACCCAAAAGGCCCCGGCCGCCAAGCCAGCCAGAAAGGGGTCCAGCGAACCCATCGTCAAACCCGGCAAATCCGTGACCGGCAGAGTCCTGACCGAAGCCGAAGTGCTGAAGATGCCGGAACGGGACTACATGAACGATGACCAGCTCGCCTTCTTCAAGGCCAGGCTTCTGTTCATGAAGGAAGAAATCCTGGCCAACGCCCGGGTCACCGGTGAACACCTCAAGGAGAACGAGGTCTTCGCCGACCCCAACGACCGGGCCACGGTCGAGGAGGAAAACATGCTGGAGCAGCGGGTGCGCGACCGCGAACGCAAGCTGCTCAGGAAGATCGATTCCGCGCTGGGACGCATCGAGAGCGGCGAATATGGTTTTTGCCTGGAGACCGGCGAGCCCATCGGCATCCCGCGTCTGCTGGCCCGCCCCACGGCGGAGCTTTCCATTGAGGCCCAGGAAAAACACGAGCGCATGGAGCGGCTCTACGCCGACTGACCCGGCACCGCCCGGCATCCAAACATACGAACGGCCGGACAACCCGGCCGTTTTCGCCTCCGTCTGACATGACCGCCCTGGAGACCCGGGAACTCCTGAGCTATGTGGTCACCGTGGTGGGCCTGCCCTTCGCCATCGCCGTCTTCCTCTGGGAACAGCGCAGGGAGCGCCTGGCCCAGGAAGAGGAGCTGCACCAGCGCCTGAACGCCGCCTACACCGATTTTCTCAAACTGGTGCTGGGCAACGCCGACCTGCAACTGCTGCGCCGCCAGCCGGTCGAATCCGGGCTGACCGGCGAGCAGCAGGAAAGGCGCCAGGCCCTGTTCGGCATCCCGGTTTCCATTTTCGAACAGGCCTACGTCATGGTTTATGAAGAAAGGATGAGCCGCCAGCGCGGACGTCTGTGGCAGAACTGGGCCGACTACATCCAGGACTGGTGCGCCCGCGCCGACTTCCGGGATGCCCTGCCGGAGCTGCTTCGGGACGAGGACCCCGAATTCGTGGCCTATATCCGACAGGCGTCGGAACGGGCCGTGCATCCAACCAGACAGGGGGCAGAGACATGATCATCGTGATGAGGCGGGACGCCGATCCCAACGCGATCGCCGGCGTCGTCGGGCGCATCGAACAGGCCGGTCTCCAGGCCAACGTGTCCCAGGGTACGGAACTTACCATCATCGGCGCCATCGGCGAGGAGCGGGCGCTCACCCCCGAGATGTTCGAACTGTTGCCCGGGGTGGATCGGGCCATACGGGTGGTGAAGCCCTACAAGATCGTGTCCCGGGACTGGCACCCCGACAACACGGTCGTGAACGTGAAGGACATCCCCGGCGGCGGCCCGACCGTCCAGGTCATCGCCGGCCCGTGCTCGGTGGAGACCCCGGAGCAGATGGCCAGGGCCGCCCACGCCGTGAAGGCTGCCGGCTGCAGGCTCATGCGTGGCGGGGCCTTCAAGCCCCGCACCAGCCCCTATGCCTTCCAGGGCGCCGGCGAGGCAGGGCTCAGGATATTCCGCGAGGCGGCCGACCACGAAGGGCTGCCCATCGTCACGGAACTCATGGACGCGCGGCAACTGGAGCTGTTCCTGGACTACGGCGTGGACGTGATCCAGATCGGCACCCGCAACATGCAGAACTTCGACCTGCTCAAGGCCGTGGGCCAGACTGACCGGCCCGTGCTG
>JBJKSP010000246.1:0-6302 GCA_046703865.1 Thiobacillaceae bacterium | reverse complement strand
TCATCGATTGCGCCCCCTCCCTGGGGGTGCTGACCCTCAATGCCCTGTTCGCCGCCGACCGGGTGCTGATCCCGGTGACCTCGGACTATCTGGCCATTCAGGGCCTCAACCGCCTGGACATGGCCCTGCGCGTGCTGGAACAGTCCCTGAAGCGGTCCTTCGAACGCCGGGTGGTGCTGACGCGCTTCGACGAGAACATGCCCCATTGCCGCGAGGCCCTGGCTACCCTCAGGCAGCGTTACGACGGCGCACTGTGCGAGACCCGTATTCCAAATGATCCGGCCCTGGCGGAAAGCCCGGCCCATGGCATGGACATTTTCGCTTACGCCTCCGACTGTGCAGGGGCCCACGACTACCGTCTGCTGACCATGGAGCTGCTGTCCAAGGGCTTCTTTCAGTAGCGGGACGTTCCACGACGGCTAGGGTGCACCGATTTTCATCGGAGGCGGCGTCCAAGTCGGTGCTCAAGGGGGCAGGCCTGCGGGCCTGCAAACTTCTGTGGGCGTGATGGCCTGAGAGAGGCCCGGAGAGTATTTCAGTTGCCGGCGTGGTCCGGGGCGGTGGACGGCGGCGGATGTTGCTTCTGCATCTGCTTGATGGCCTTGTCCAGTTCCTTCTGCAGCATCAGCATGAACTCCTCAACGGCGGCGTTGCCCTGTATGAGAACGCGTTGCTGGATGATCGCCAGCTTGAAAGCCAGTTCCGGCGGCATCGGTGGCGCCTCTTCCCCCTTCATGGCCGCATCGAAGGCGTCATGCATGTAATCGAGCAGCATCTGTGTCTCGTCGTCGGAGAGGAAGGCGTTCAGGTTTAGCCCCTGGCTTTTATGCTTTTGCTGGGGCGCAGCGGCAGGTGGCTGGGTCTGCGCCCAGGCCGGGCCGGCCATCAGGACCGCCGAGATCAGCACGGGGAGCAGGAGTCGGCGCGGCGTCGATGTCCGGGCCGCAGCGGAAGGTCGATCCAGGGATCCAATCATTGCGCGAAGCCTCCACAGATGCCAGGCGGGATGCCTTGCGCACCTTCGATCCGGCGAAGGATACCCCCACGCCGGCGTGAAGGCCAATACAGGATCTTTCTCCAGGGTCTCGCCTTCGCCGACGCCCTGCCTGATCGTATCGGAACTCAGGTGCCGCAGAAGGTGCGGAATTCCGCCATGAACTCTCCCGGGGCCGGCTCCGCGTAGCGGGCCAGGGCCGGGTCTTCCGCGAAGGGCCGCTGCAGGGCATTCAGCAGTTGCCCGAAGAGTGCCAGGTCGCCTTCGTCAGAGGCGGCGTCCAGGGCCTCCTCCACGCGATGGTTGCGCGGGATCAGCCACGGGTTGACCCGGCGCATGCGCTCGGCACGGGCGGCGGCTGGCGACTCATCGTCCGCCGTGTTGGCATCCTCCGCGGTACAACGTTCGCGCCAGCGTTGCAGCCACCGATCCAGCCCCGGCTGTCCGGCGAACAGGGCCCGCAGTGGCGCCTCGTTGCCCTCCGCCGCATCCGCCAGCCTGCGCCAGGCCAGGGTGAAGTCCACCTGCTGGGCGTGCAGCAGGTCCAGCCAGCTTTCGCCCAGGGCGGTGTCCACGCTGTCGCCATATTCGATCTGCACGCGCAGCCCCAGCTTGGCCTGCAGCCCGGCCAGCCAATGGTGCCGGTAGCGCCCGGGGAAGGCGTCGATGACCTCGGTGGCCAGGGAGATCGCATGTCCTTCGTTGGTGTCGATCAGCGGCAGCAGGGTCTCGGCCAGGCGGGTCAGGTTCCAGCGGGCGATGCGCGGCTGCTCCTCGTAAGCGTAGCGGCCCAACTCGTCGATGGAGCTGAACACCGCGCGCGGGTCGTAGGCCTCCATGAAGGCGCAGGGGCCGTAGTCGATGGTCTCGCCTGGGATGCCCATGTTGTCGGTGTTCATCACCCCGTGGATGAAGCCCACGTGCATCCACTGGGCCACCAGTGCGGCCTGGCGCTCCGCCACGGCGCTTAAGAAACGCAGGTAGCGGTCCTCGGCATCCAGCAATTCGGGGTAATGGCGGGCGACGGCGTAATCGGCGAGCCGGCGCACCATCTCGGGCGTGCCATGGGCCCAGAAGAACTGGAAGGTGCCCACGCGCAAATGGCTTGCCGCCACCCGCGTGAGGATGGCGCCGGGCAGCGTTCGCTCGCGGTAGACCGGCTCGCCGGTGGCCACCACCGCCAGCGCCCGGGTGGTGGGAATGCCCAGGGTGTGCATCGCCTCGCCCACCAGCACCTCGCGCAGCATGGGCCCCACCGCCGCCTTGCCGTCGCCCCGGCGGGAGAAAGGCGTGCGCCCCGAGCCCTTGAAGGCGATGTCCCGGCGCCGGCCGTGGCGGTCGATGACCTCCCCGATCAGCAGCGCCCGGCCGTCGCCCAACTGGGGCGAGAACTGCCCGAACTGATGCCCCCCATAGGCCTGGGCGATGGGCTGCGCGCCTTCGGGTAATTGATTGCCGGAAAACATGGCCGCCAGCCCAGCATCATCCTGGCCGGCCAGACCCAGCCGCAGCTCCTCCGCCAGGCCCCGGTTGAAGAACAGCAGCACCGGCGTCCGCACGGTCACCGGCCGGCAGGGCTCGTAGAAGCCCGGCAGGTCGCGGGCGTAGGTGTTGTCGAAGGGGCTGGCGGGGTTCGGTATCGGCTGGTCCACGTTTCGGAGGGGGCGTTTGGCTACTCAATAAAACAACGTAAGGCCGAACGAGGCCAAATTCCACCCCGCTGGCATCAGGGAGAAGTGCTGTCTGCCGACGTGTGGGGGCTCACGGAACAAAACGTCCGGAAATCCGCCTATATCGCATGTTCGAAAGATTGCAAAACAAGCTCCACGACTTCGTCGAAAGCATCGCGCCCAGTCCCGAGACCCGAATGCGCCAGGAGTTGGCGGCCATTCAGCAGGCCTGTTGCCAGTTGCTGATGGAGGTGGCGCGGATCGACGCGGCAAACGCCCAACAGAAACGCGACGTGGTCGCCCAGGTGATGCGGGAACAGTTCAACATCCCGGAGGCCGAACTCGCGGCGATGATCGACACCGCCGGCCGCCCGGAAAACCGGCTGACCGCTTACTACGACCAGGTGAAGCTGCTCAACGAACGCTTCGACCCCGCCCGCAAGACGCTCTTCATCGAACAGCTCTGGCGCGTCGCCATGGTGGACGGCGACATCGACGTCTATGAGGACAGCGTCGTGCGCAAGCTGTCCGAGCTGCTGTACGTCTCGCACAACGACTTCATCCTGGCCAAGAACCGCGTACAGGCGCGCATCACCCCGCAGTTGAGTTGATTCGGGCCCACGGGCCTGCGTGACCATCGGGCCGGTGGCCTCTACAGTGGTTCAAGCCGCGAGTCGAGCCCCGGCGCCTCGTTCGGTGTCCACAGTCGTGCCGGGGTCCAGCCCCCCCTGTCCCCGGGTTTTCAGAGCGCCAACACTTTGGTCGACTCCTCGCCGAACTGACTGATGACCCGCACAGCCACTTTTCGCCCCTTCCGTTGGGAAATGGGGTGCGAACGGTAGCCGTATAGCCGATCAAAGGCTTCCTCGTTGATCTCGATCCGGAGCGTGCTTTCCACCTTTTTGCGGGTCTTCTGCTTGGCCAGGTTCGAGAGACCCTTCTTCCACTTGTCGAATTCGTCCTTGTCACCGCCGCAGAAGAACACCTGGCGCACCATGAAGTTGGCGCCGTCGTAGTCGTCGTCCACCATCCAGTAGGCGATGTCGGCCACCGAGCGGGGTTTCACCTCGTCCTTCACCGGGTCGTAGATGTCCAGGCCGCGGATTTCGACGACCACGTACTCCCCTCCCCCCTCGGGGGAGAGGGCAATGTCCGGCTCGCCGATGGTCACGAAGGAGGCCGCCTTGGGGTCCTTCTTCTTCAGGCCTGCCTGGAGCAGGTCGTCGTGCATGCGCACCTTGGTCACCTCGAAGGAGCCGGCCTTCTGGTTCTGGGTGGAGTTCTCCACGTCGGACTCGAAGGCGAAGCCCAGGATCAGCAGCCACTGGGCGTCGCCGCGTTTCCGGCAGGCCTTGACGGCGTCATTCACCGCCTGCCGGGTCACGGGTGCGAACTGCGGCCCCAAGTGGATGTACCCTTTGCACTCGCCTGCCGCCGTGTCGTAGTACCCCTCGGCATGCAGGTCGCTGTCCGGCAGCGGGTCGATGCGGGTGAACACCGCCATCTGCTGCTTGTCGCCGTTCTTCACCCCTGCCGATTTCAGGTGCTCGAAGATACGGGCCTGGAAGCGTTCCAGGTTCTCTGCGTCCAGGCTGGCCTCTTCCAGCGTCTGCGGTGCGAGGACGTCGTAGCTTTGCAGGGTCTCCACGGTGAACGGCCCGGCCACCCGCAGCTTCTTCCTGTCCGGGATGGGCTGGTCGTACAGGGTCACCGTCTCCGGCGGCTCGTCGTTGGCCAGGGAGCCCAGGGTGACCCGCTGCACGGTCTTGTAGTCGAAGCCGTGGCGCACGTCCCATTGCTTGGCATCCAGCCCGTTCTTCTCGTCGGTGAGCACGTACCAGGGAAAGCCGGCGGTCATCAGCCGGGTCTTGGCGATGTTCAGCGCCACCCGGGAGGTGTCGATGGTGATCCAGCGGCGGCCCCACTGCTCGGCCACGTAGGCGGTGGTGCCGGAGCCGCAGGTGGGATCCAGGACTAGGTCGCCGGGGTCGGAGGTCATAAGAATGCAGCGTTGGATAATTTTCGCGTTCGTCTGGACGACGTAAACCTTATCCATCCCACTCCCTGATTGAGTGTCGAACCAAAGATTAGAGATTGGTACTGCGGGGAAGTCATCTAGGTACCGAATATAGGAAAGTGATCGGCCCTGGACTCCAAGCCGACCGTGCGCCCTAAGTCGTTCGATGCCGGTCGCAGTCGTTGTCCAACCGCGTGTGCCCGGCGGGAAGTATTCAATTCCCTCGAACAAGACAGGGAAATGCATGGCGGTTCCTGGTCCTGACGGACGCCCGCCGCGCTCGCTGTGGAGTACCTGATAGCGGAATACCTTAGCGCCCTCAGGCAAAAGGGACGGATCGACGGTTTCGGCACGGGTGAGATTACGTATCGAACCATCAACAAGTTTCACATTGGTGTAAGCGTCTGCGCCTTCGTCGCCAAGCCCTCTTTCCATTAGTAGCTGCCGGTACTTCAGCGAGTCTCTATTCTTGGCATACCAAATCACGTAGTCCGATGTTGAGGCAAGAAACTCCGCAGTTTGCGTTGTGGTCTTCTTGAACGTAATCAGTGAAACAAAATTCTCGCTCCCAAAAATCTCATCCATCACACACCGCACTAGGTGTACGTTCTCATCCGATATCTGCACGAAGCAGGAGCCGGATTCGGTCAGCAGCTCCTTGGCCACCAACAGCCGGTCGCGCAAGTAACTCAAATAGGAGTGGATGCCCAGCTCCCAGGTGTCGCGGAAGGCCTTGATGACCTCCGGCTCGCCGGACAGGCTGGCATCGTCCCCGTCCTTGACGTTGCGGTCGTTCATCCGCATCTGCCAGTTGCTGTTGTATTTGATGCCGTAGGGCGGGTCGATGTAGATGCACTGCACCTGCCCGGCCATGCCCTCCCGCTCCAGCAGGCTGGCCATGACCAGCAGGCTGTCGCCCTGGATCAGGCGGTTGGACCAGTCGTCGGCGTGCTTGTAGTAGCGGTCCGGCTTGTCCAGCTCGTCGATGTCCCGGTAGGCGGCGAAGGCCTCCTCGCCGAACAGGTCGCCCTGGGGCCCTTCGCTGAAGCGGTAGAGCCGCCGGATCAGGACCTCGGGCGGGATGTGCTCGGCCCGGTAGAGGGAGCGGATGTCCAGGTCCAGCACCTCGTCCCGGTCGTCCTCGCCGTATTTGTCGAGCCAGTAGAGTTCCGGGTCCTGGCCGCGGGTGGTGACTGGGTTCAAGGGCAGCGAGGCACGGCTGGGTTCGTTGGGCTCGCTGCCGGCCTCCTCCTTGCTGGGGATGCTGGTGCGCTTGGCCTGCTTGTGCTTGAGGCTGTCGATCTTCTTGTCGGTCATGGCGCGGTCCAGTCTTCCAGGTCCAAACCGGCCACCCGCGAGAACTCGCCGGTGTTGTTGGTGACCAAGGGAATGCCGAGGGTTTGCGCGTGGGCAGCTATCCAGAGGTCGTTGGGGCCGATGGGTTTGCCGACCTTTTCAAGTGCGCCTCGGATGGCGCCATAGCGGTCGCCAACGATTTCGGTGAGTCCCACGACGGGGACCAGTGCGCGCAACTTGCGGATCTTGGCCAGGGTTTGATCGCGCTCACGGGATTTTTCCGCGCCCAGCACCAGTTCGCCCCAGGTCACCACAGACATGGCCA
>JBJKSP010000245.1:0-3054 GCA_046703865.1 Thiobacillaceae bacterium | reverse complement strand
TTGGAGACCTATCCATGATCAGCTTTACCGTCAACGGTTCACCCCGCAGCGTGGAGGTCCCGGAGGACACCCCGCTGCTGTGGGTCCTGCGTGATCAACTGCAGCTCACCGGCACCAAGTTCGGCTGTGGTGAATCCTTCTGTGGTGCCTGCACCGTGCATCTGGATGGCAGGCCGGTGCGATCGTGCTCGGTGGCCGTGAGCGATGCGGCCGGCAAGTCGGTAGTCACCATCGAGGGCCTCAGGGGACCGGTTGCCGAGGCCCTGCGCGCGGCCTGGTCCGACCTGGACGTGCCTCAGTGCGGCTATTGCCAGTCGGGCCAGATCATGCGTGCGGCTGCCCTGCTGACGGCAAATCCCAAGCCCAGCGATGCCGACATCGACCGGGCCATGAACGGCAACCTCTGCCGCTGTGCCACCTATCAGCGCATCCTGGCCGGCATCCGTGATGCCGCTCAGCGTCTGGGAGCCTGATCATGAACGCCCCCACCAATCCCTCACGCCGTCGGTTCTTCAAGATGGGCAGCGCCCTCGGCGCGGGCCTCGCCCTCGGCTTCCACCTTCCCTCGGCTCGAAGCGCCAAACTGGGCATCGAAACCCCTGCCGGAGAGGTCTTCGCACCCAATGCCTTCATCCGCGTCGCACCGGACGATACGGTCACGGTCTTGGTCAAACACTTGGAAATGGGTCAGGGGGTCAATACCGGCCTGCCCGCCCTGGTGGCGGAGGAACTGGACGTGCCCTGGGACCGGATCCGGGTGGAATCCGCTCCCGCCGACCCCACTCTATACAACAACTTGCTCTGGGGCCCCATGCAGGGCACGGGCGGCAGCACGGCCATGGCCAACTCCTACGACCAGCTACGCCGGGCCGGGGCCACCGCCAGGGAGATGCTCAAGGAGGCTGCCGCCTGCTTCTGGAAGGTGGACAAGGCCAAGCTGAAGGCCGAGGCGGGCTACGTGGTGAATACCGTCGACGGCCAGCGCCTGTCCTACGGCCGCCTTGCGGATTCCGCCGCTTTCCTGGACGTACCCGAGCACGTGGCATTGAAGCCCGCCAGCGAGTTCAAGGTCATCGGCAAGGGCTTCAAGCGTACCGACACACGGTCCAAGTCCGATGGCAGCGCCATGTTCGGCCTGGACCTTTACTTCCCCGACATGCTCACCGCCGTGGTGGCCCGGCCGACGCGGTTCGGCGACAAGCTGAAATCCGTGAAGGACGAGAAGGCCCTGGCGGTGCCCGGCGTCAAGGCGGTGTTCGAGATCCCGTCCGGGGTCGCCGTGGTGGCCGTGGACACCTGGTCCGCCATCAAGGGGCGCGAGGCCCTGGAACTGGCATGGGAGGGGGGGCCGGCCGCCGGACTGTCCAGCGAGTCCATCATGGCTTCCTACCGCGAGCTTGCCAAAAAGCCCGGCGCGGTGGCGCGCAAGGACGGGGACGTGGATGCGGCCCTGGCCGGTGCGGCCAAGCGTCTGACGGCCGAGTTCGAAGTGCCCTACTTGGCCCACGCCCCCATGGAACCGCTCAACTGCGTGGTCAGGGTGCATGGGGAGGGCTGCGAGATCTGGACCGGAGACCAGTTCCAGACCGGCGACCAGCAAAACGCCGCGGCCGTGTTGGGGATCAGGCCAGATCAGGTGAGCATCCATACCCTGTTCGCCGGCGGCAGCTTCGGGAGAAGGGCGAACGCCAAGTCCGACTACGTGGTGGAGTGCGTGCACATCGCCAAGCGCATGGGCGTGCCGGTGAAGACGGTGTGGACCCGGGAGGACGACATCCACGGGGGTTACTACCGCCCCTGCTATCTGCACACCCTGGAGGGCGGCCTGGACGAGGAGGGCAATCCCGTGGCCTGGAAGCAGCGCATCGTGGGCCAGTCCATCCTGGCCGGCACGCCCTTTGCCGCAAAGATGGTCAAGAACGGGGTGGACCAGACCTCGGTGGAGGGGGCGGCCAACCTGCCTTACGCGATACCGAATATGCTGGTGGACTTGCACTCCCCCGTGCTGCCCGTGCCCGTCCTGTGGTGGCGCTCGGTGGGCAGCACCCATACCGCCTATACCACCGAGGTCTTCCTGGACGAATTGGCCCATGCCGCCGGGGCGGACCCGGTGGACTTCAGGCGCAAGCTGCTCAAAGGGCATCCCCCCCATCTGGCGGTGCTGAATCTGGCCACGGAAAAGGGCGACTGGGGCAAACCCCTGCCCGCCGGTTGGGGACGCGGCGTGGCGGTGCATGAGTCTTTCAACACCTATGTCGCCGAAGTGGCCGAGGTGAGCGTGAAGGACGACGGCAGCTACAAGGTGGAACGGGTGGTGTGCGCCGTGGATTCCGGCCTGCCCGTGACCCCGGACGTGATCAAGGCCCAGATGGAGGGCGGCATCGGCTTCGGCCTCTCCGCGGCCCTGCACAGCGCCATCACCCTCAAGGACGGCCGGGCCGTGCAATCCAATTTCGACGACTACCGCATCCTGCGCCTGGAAGAGATGCCCCGGGTGGAGGTCCACATCGTCGAGAGCGAAGCGGCGCCCACCGGCGTGGGGGAACCCGGCGTGCCGCCCATCGCGCCCGCCGTGGTCAATGCCATCTTTGCCGCCACGGGCAAGCGCATCTACAAGCTGCCCATCGGCAACCGCATCCAGGTGTAAGGGGGTAGCAGCGCTGCGGGAGTCGTCTCCTTTGTTGTCAGGATCGTGATCCAGGTAATCCTTCTAGCCGCCGGCTCCTCCATCCGTTTCGGTGCCAACAAGCTGTTGCAGCCCCTGCCGGACGGTATGCCCATGGCGGTGGCCTCCGCCCGTCACCTGGCAGCGGCACTGCCCGGCTCGGTGGCCGTGGTCAACGGCTCGGAGGCCGGACTCATCGCCTTGTTGGAAGGGGCCGGCCTGACGGTAACCGTCTGTCCCCGGGCGGGGGAAGGCATGGGCACCAGCCTGGCCTGGGGCGTATCCGAGGGCCCTGCGTCTGAGGGCTGGCTCATCGCCCTGGCGGACATGCCCTTCCTCAAGCCGGGGACGATCTGCAGCGTCGCCCTCGCGGTCAACGGCCCTCAAAC
>JBJKSP010000244.1:0-6859 GCA_046703865.1 Thiobacillaceae bacterium | reverse complement strand
CCCCTCGACAGTCAGCTCGATATCGGTGAACGAGTCACCCCCTTGCCGACAGCTTCAACCACAGCCGTGCCGCTTGGCGACAGGACCTGTCTACCCGGGCCTGCCGATGATTCTTCTTGTTGATAATCCGCAGGTCTCAAAATGCTGTACGAGACACAGCATCATCCATGCCAGAATTTCAGGTATTGTCTTAGGGTCAATACCCATATGAGTTTCTGGAAAAACGAACGGTGGAGTACCAGCTGACCGGTAAGGCCCCTGTAAAAAATTCCGACATGCAGTCAGGCGGATTTGAGAGGATCAGTTTGAGATAGGCATATCTAAATTAAACACTTTTCCTGTGTTTCACGCATGATCCAGATGTAAAGAAATCCGACATACTTACAGAACCTGGCTTTCCGGCATCTTGCGAACCAAGATGGAACCTAGCCGCGAACCCGGGCTCAGAGCGCTGGTCTCGGTTTTGGCGTCACCCGACGAATCAGGGGCCATTCGTGTAGTGACGCCAGGCCCGCAATGAGATGGAAAAGATCACTGATAGGGACCGCGCCATGTACAAGCAAGATTGATACTATGGTCGCGTCCCATTTAACCTCTTGCCCGTACCCTTCGGGCCGTGTCGGGAGTAATAGACGTGAAAGCCTATCTTCTTGCCCTGTTGGTCCTACTGGCGATGGGCGCCCCCGCCTATGCCGCTGCAGACGAGAGCTCCGCGGCTGCGGCGGAAAAGCTGCTGGAGGTCATGCACATGAATCAGACCCTGGAACGCACCATCGACCGGTCCCTCGATGTCCAGTTGAAGAAGAATCCCGCCCTGGTGACGTACAAGGACGTCATGCGCCGCTTCCTGAACAGGTACATGAGCTACGAAAGCCTTAAGCCGGATCTCGTGAAGATCTATGCGAACGCGTTCACCAGCAAGGAACTGGCGGAGATCACCGCGTTCTATCAAACGCCCACCGGCCGGAAGGCCCTGGAAATGACGCCGGAACTCGCCGCCGAAGGCGCCCAGCTCGGCATCCAGCGCGTCAGGGAGCATGTGGGCGAGCTCAAGCAGATGATCGACGCGGAAAACAAGCACCTGATGGATGCCCAGGAGCAGGCAGGCGGGGCGGGCGCCGATCCGGCAGGCCACGCGCCGTAGGACAAGGAATCAGAAACGCAACAGCCCTGCTTCGCTTCCGGGCTGCCTGACTCTGTTTCGGGCCGGAAGCGGAGATAATCGGTATCGTCCCATCGATGCCGCCCCCATGACATGACCCATTCCAGGCACCACCATCCGCCCCACCGGGAACACTGGTCCGGCCGGCTGGGTTTCATCATGGCGGCCGCGGGCTCCGCCATCGGGCTGGGGAACATCTGGAAGTTCCCCTACATCACCGGCGTCAACGGCGGTGGGCTGTTCGTGCTGATCTACCTGGTCTGCATCCTTTTCGTGGCCCTCCCCATCATGGTGGCGGAGATCCTGATCGGACGCACGGCCCAGAAATCGCCCGTGGCGGCCTTCCGCACCCTGGACGGGCCGCGCACCCCCTGGCAGGGCATCGGCTGGATGGGCGTGGCCGCGGCCTTCGTGATCCTGTCCTATTACAGCGTGGTGGCGGGCTGGACCCTGCACTACAGCTGGCTGGCCCTGAACCAGGACTTCGCGAAACTGGACCCGAAGGCGGTGAAGGCCCTGTTCGGTGCGGTATATGCCGACCCGGGCATCAATCTGTTCTGGCATGGACTGTTCATGTTCATGACCGTCTCCATCGTGGTGGCCGGGGTGCATCGGGGGGTGGAGCGCTGGTCTCGGGTCCTCATGCCCATGCTGTTCTTCATGATCATCGCCCTGGTCCTGCGGGCCTCCGGCAGCGACGGTTTCGAACGCGGCCTGGAATTCGTGTTCAGCCCCCACGCCGAGAACCTGACCCGCGCCGGCGTGCTGGAGGCCTTGGGACACAGCTTCTTCACCCTGAGCCTGGGCATGGGTGCCATGCTCACCTACGGCAGCTACCTGCGCACGGACGAGGACATCGTGTTCACCTCCCTGGCCGTGGGCGGGCTGGATACCCTGATCTCCCTCCTGGCCTGCATGGTGATCTTCCCCATCATCTTCACCGCCGGCCTGAAGCCGGGCGTGGGGCCCGGGCTGGTGTTCGTGAGCCTGCCCATCGCCTTCGGGGGAATGCCGGGCGGCTCGCTCTGGGCACTGGTCTTCTTCGTCCTCCTGGCCCTGGCCGCGCTGACCAGCGCCATCTCCCTGCTGGAGGTGGCGGTGAGTCATTTCGTGGACCTGCACGGCTGGACACGCCGGCGGGCCACGGTGGTCATCGGCACGCTGATCTTTCTGCTCGGCATCCCCTCCGCCCTGTCCGGCGGGACGGCCCTGTTCGGCACCGACATCCAACAGCTGACTGCCCACCTGTTCGGGGCGGGTCACGGCAAGAACTGGTTCGACCTCTTCGACTACCTGGCCAGCAACTGGATGCTGCCCCTGGGCGGCCTCGGGATCGCCGTATTCGTCGCCTGGCGTATGGGCGATGAAGCGCGTAGACAGGCCTTTACGACCGGAAGCCGGTTCGCCCGTGCATACTGGCTGTGGGTCTGGCTGTTGCGCTACATCGTCCCCGTGGGCGTGGTGGCCGTCTTCCTGCACGCGGTGGACGTGATCTGATGGCCGTGCTCCGCCCCCTCGCCCTTGCCCTGCTCGGCGGTCTGACGTTCACCTCTGCCCAGGCCTTCGAGGTGGCCGACTTCAAGAGCGGCATGGGCAAAAACGAGGTCCTGCAGAAGCTGGCCACCCAATGGAACTTCGACAAGATCGAGGAGCCCTCGGAGGATGTGATCCTTGCCTACGACATCCAGGGCGAGCTGAACCGCCGCTACCAGTTCAAGTTCTGCAAAGGCAAGCTCACAGGCTTCGAGCAGGACATCAAGCCTTCCCTGAAGGCCCTGGTCATCGTCATCGCCAACAACACCGACAAGTACGGCCAGCCTTACAGGGTCTATGCCAACACCCACATGGTGAGCAACGGCGAAAAGCAGGTACTGGGCCTGTTCTGGAAGCACAACCAGGAATACTTGGGAGTGAAGTACCTGATCCTGCCCACCGACGAGCAGTTGAGCCTGTCCTTCGACGTCACCAACCTCTGCTACCAGACGCCCGGCTTCTGAACGGACCCGACCCGCCCAGGTTCGGGACGACTACAATTCCAACAGCAGGCGGGCCGGGTCTTCCAGGGCCTCCTTGACGGCGCGCAGGCAGCTCACCGCCTCGCGGCCATCGATGATGCGATGGTCGTAGGAAAGGGCCAGGTACATCATGGGCCGGATCACCACCTGGCCGTTTTCGGCCACGGGCCGATCCTGGATCCGGTGCAGGCCCAATACCCCGGACTGGGGCGGGTTCAGGATGGGTGTGGACAGCAGCGAGCCGAATACCCCGCCGTTGGAGATGGTGAAGGTACCGCCCTCCAGTTCTTCCAGGCTCAGCTTGAGCTCGTTGGCGCGCCGGGCGAAATCGGCGATCTGCTTCTCGATGTCGGCGAAGGAGAGGCGATCGGCGTCCCTCAGGATGGGCACCACCAGACCCCGCTCCGAGCTCACGGCCACGCCGACATCGTAGTACTCGTGGTAGACGATGTCGCGCCCGTCCACACTGGCGTTGACCACCGGATAGGCCTTGAGGGCCTGGCAGGCGGCCTTGACGAAGAAGGACGTCAGGCCCAGCTTGACCCCGTGTTCCTTCTGGAAACGCTCCTGGTAGCGGGCCCGCAGCTCCGTGACGGGCTGCATGTTGACCTCGTTGAAGGTCGTCAGGATGGCGGCGGTGTGCTGGGCCTCCACCATGCGTTCGGCGATGCGATGTCGCAGCCGGCTCATCGGCTCCCGCCGGTCGGTACGTTCGGGCATGGCGGGGCACGGCGGACACGGGGGGCAGGCCTCCGGCCGTGGGATGGGTTCGGCGGCAACGGTAACGGGCGCAGGCCTGGGGCCCTTTTCAGGCAGGCCCGTCGTGGGTACCTGAACCCCGGGAGCCTCGGACTGCACCGAGACGGCCGACCTTGGCGCCTCCTGCACGGCCTGCAATACGGATGACTCCGGCTTCGACCCGATGGCCTCGGTTTTCGTCACCGGACGCGCAGGAGGCTTGTCGGATGACTTGGGAGCAGGTGCCGGCGTCGTCGTCTCGGCAGGCTCGATCACTGCCAGCACCTCACCCGCCTTGACCTCGGTGCCGGCCGGCGCCCGGATGGAACCCAGCACGCCCGATACCGGCGCCGGCACCTCCAGGATCACCTTGTCGGTCTCCAGGTCTGCCAGGGTTTCGTCGCGCTTGACGTTGTCGCCTTCCTCTTTGCGCCATTCCAACACGGTTCCGCTTTGCACGGATTCGGAAAGCTCGGGGACCTTGACTTCGATCATCATGAATGCGGCCTGCTTGGATTGTCTCGATTATAGGCGCATGGCGCAGCATTGCATCGAAATGACAGCGGCTTCCTTGGCCGGTCTGCGCGGCCTCAACCTCGACGCAATGGAGCCCTTCGGCCTACTGCCCGAAGAACTCCGGGGCGGTTGTGGCTGCGGCCGCCGCTGCGCGACTTAACCCGCTGCCGCGGGTTAGCCTACGCCGCAACGCGAAGGAGTCCTTCGGCCTACTGCCCGAAGAACTCCTTCACCTTGTCCATAAAACCTTTGGCCTTGGGGTGGTGCTTGCCTTCCTTGCAGCATTCCTCGAATTCCTGCAGCAGTTCCTTCTGACGCTCGTTGAGGTTGACCGGGGTTTCAACCACCACGTGGCACATGAGGTCGCCGGGATGGGCGCTGCGCACCCCTTTGATGCCCTTGCCCCGCAGACGGAAGATCTGGCCGGTCTGGGTCTCGGGCGGGATCTTGATGGCGGCGTGTCCGTCCAGGGTGGGGATGTCGATTTCTCCGCCCAATGCGGCGGTACCGTAGGAGATGGGCATCTCGCAATGCAGGTCGTCGTGGTCCCGGGTGAACACGGGATGGGACTTGATGTGGATCTGGACGTAGAGGTCGCCGGGGGGACCGCCGTTGACGCCGGCTTCGCCTTCCCCGGACAGGCGGATGCGGTCGCCCTCGTCCACCCCCGACGGGATGCGCACAGACAGGGTCTTGTGTTTCTTGACCCGGCCCTCTCCGTGGCAGTGGGTACAGGGCGAGGAGATGACCCGGCCGCTGCCGTGGCAGCGGGGGCAGGTCTGCTGGATGGAAAAGAATCCCTGCTGCATGCGCACCTGGCCGTACCCGCCGCAGGTCGGACAGATGGTGGGCTCAGTGCCGGGTTTCGCACCCGTCCCGTGGCAATGCTCGCACTCGCTCATCACCGGGATGCGGATCTTGGATTCCGTACCGCGTGCGGCCTCCTCCAGTCCGACCTCAAGGTTGTAGCGCAGGTCGGCGCCCCGGAAGACCTGGGAACGGCCGCCCCGGCCGCCGCCGAAGATGTCGCCGAAGATGTCCGAGAAGGCGTCGGCGAAGTCGCGGAAACCCGCGCCGCCCGCCCCCGCACCGGCCATGGCGGCGTCCACCCCCGCATGTCCATACTGGTCGTAAGCGGCCCGCTTCTGGGGATCGCTGAGGATCTCGTAGGCCTCCTTGGCCTCCTTGAACTTCTCCTCCACCTCGTGGTTGCCCGGATTGCGGTCCGGGTGGTACTTCATGGCCAGCTTGCGATAGGCCTTCTTGATCTCGTCCTCGGCTGCGCCCTTGTGGACGCCGAGGACCTCGTAGTAGTCGCGCTTCGGCATGGTGAGCGGTGAGCAGTGAGCGGTGAACGGAAGAAGCAAAAAAACGGTGAACGGGTCTCACCGTTCACCGCTTGCCGCTAACCGCTCACTTATCCTTGACTTCCTCGAACTCGGCATCCACCACGTCGTCGGCCTTGCCACCGGCGGCACCGCTGTTCGCATCGGCCCCCGCGCCACCGGCGGCGGACGCCTGTTCCTGGGCATACATCTGTTCGGCCAGCTTGTGGCTGACTTCGGCCAGGGCCTGGGTCTTGGCCTCGATCTCGGCCTTGTCGCCGCTCTTGACGGCCTCTTCCGCGGCCTTGATGGCGGCCTCGATCTTTTCCTTCTCGTCCGCCGCGGCCTTGTCGCCGTAGTCCTTCAGGGCCTTCCTGACCGAGTGGATCATGGCGTCGGCCTGGTTGCGGGCACTGGCCAGCTCGAAGGCCTTGTGGTCCTCCGCGGCATGGGCCTCGGCATCCTTCACCATCGTCTGGATCTCCTCCTCGGACAGCCCCGAGTTGGCCTTGATGGTGATCTTGGCCTCCTTGGCGGTGGCCTTGTCCTTGGCGCCGACGTGCAGGATGCCGTTGGCGTCGATGTCGAAGGTCACCTCGATCTGCGGCATGCCGCGCGGTGCCGGTGGGAGATCGGTGAGGTTGAACTGGCCCAGGCTCTTGTTGCCCGAGGACATCTCCCGCTCGCCCTGCAGGACGTGGATGGTCACCGCGGTCTGGTTGTCGTCCGCGGTGGAGAACACCTGGTTGGCCCGGGTCGGGATGGTGGTGTTCTTGGGAATCAGCTTGGTCATCACGCCACCCAGGGTCTCGATGCCCAGGGACAAGGGGGTGACGTCCAGCAACAGCACGTCCCGCACCTCGCCCTGGAGCACGCCGCCCTGGATGGCGGCACCGATGGCCACCGCCTCGTCGGGGTTGACGTCCTTGCGGGGCTCCTGGCCGAAGAAGTCCTTGACCTTCTCCTGCACCTTGGGCACCCGGGTCATCCCGCCCACCAGGATCACGTCGTTGATGTCCGAGACCTTGACGCCGGCATCCTTGATGGCGATCTTGCACGGCTCGATGGTGCGCTCGATCAGGTCGTCCACCAGGCTTTCGAAC
>JBJKSP010000243.1:0-2944 GCA_046703865.1 Thiobacillaceae bacterium | reverse complement strand
GGCCATCGGGTGCTGAAGGCCGGCACGGCGGAGAGTTGTCCACAGGCGCGCGCGTGCGGCGCCTGTCTCGCACGCCAGAGTGCGCGCCTGTGGGGAACTCGGATTCCTGGCGCTGGCGCTCATTGCGCTCTTGCCTGCTTGCGTAAGGATTCGCCGTTGAGGTCCAAGCGGTGGGCCTGATGCACCAGCCGGTCGAGGATGGCGTCGGCGAGGGTGGGATCGCCCAGGGAGTCATGCCAATGGGCGAGCGGCAATTGGCTCGTGACCACGGTGGAGCGGGCCTGGTAGCGTTCGTCCAGGACCTCCAGCAGATCGCGGCGGCGGGCGTCATCGAGGATGGCCAGGCCCCAGTCATCCAGGATCAGGACGTCCACCTTGCCGAGCTGGGCCATGAGCTTGGGGTAACGGCCGTCGCCCCGGGCGATGGCCGCCTCCTCGAACAATCTGGGCAGGCGCTGGTAGAGGGCGGTGTAGCCCTGGCGGCAGGCGGCGTTGGCGAGGGCACAAGCCAAGTAAGTTTTACCCACCCCCGTGGGGCCGCAGAGCAGCACGTTCTGATGCTGGCGCACCCATTCGCCTTCGAGCAGGCGGCGGAACAGGGTTCTATCCAATCCCCGGGCATGGCGGTAATCGATGTCCTCGGCGACCGCGGCCTGCTTGAGCCGCGCCCGGCGCAGGCGACTGGCGGTCAGGCGATTCTGCCGTTCCGCCATCTCCCGGTCCACCAGCAGGCCCAGGCGCTCCTCGAAGGTGAAGGTGTCCAGGCCGGGTTGCCCCGCCTGCTCGGCGAGGGCTCGGGCCATGCCGAACAGGCGCAGTTGGGTGAGGCGTTCATGGGTGGGATGGTTGAGCATGGGTTCTCCTTCTCTAGTGGTAGTAGTCGGCGCCCCGCACGTTGGCGTGGTCCAGCGGCAGGCTGGCCTGGGCGATCGGCTGGGGTTGCCGGTCGAGGCCGTGTTTGAGGATGGAAGCGAGGCTGCGGTAGGTGACGGCGTTGATCCGGATGGCCCTGTCACAGGCCTGCTCCAGGCGTTCCTCGCCATAGGTCTTGCCCAACCTCAGGATGCCCAGCACGGTGCGGTAGCCCTGCTGGGGATGGGCGCGGCTACCGAGGACATGGGTGACGGCAGCATGGACGTGCGGGCCGATCTTGGCCGCCCAATCCAGGAAGCGCTTGGCGTTCCAGCCGGCCACCTTCTGGTGCGCCGGCGCCAAGTGGGCCTGCACCGTGGTGTGCCGCCCCTTGAGGAAGCTGCGGGCATGGCTGGCCAGGCGCTGGCCCTTGTGGAAGACCTCCACCGTGGTGGCGCTATAGCGGACATCGACCGGCTGGCGGGCGAACTGATAAGGCACCGAGTAGTAATGGCCGGTGACCTCGACGTGGTAGTCGATGCCGACGGTGGCCGTCTTCCATTCGGCGAACTCGTGGCGCGCTACCGGCAGCGCTCGCAGGGCGGGCCGCTCGACCTGCTCGAAGGTGCTGCGGCGCGAGCCGGGCTGCTTCTTGAAGGGCCGATCGTTCAACTCGGTCAGGAGCGGCCGGATCGCCCGGTTCACCTCGGTGAGGCTAAAGAAGCGCTGATGGCGCAGCCGGGCCAGAATCCAGCGGGTGACCACCAGCACTCCGACCTCGACTTTGGCCTTGTCGCGCGGCTTCCTGACCCGGGCCGGCAGCACGGTCACGCCGTAGTGGGCGGCCAGGTCCCGGTAGCTGGGGTTGAGCTCCGGATCGTAGAACGACGGGCGCGAAACCGCGCTCTTGAGGTTGTCCGGAATGACCAGATCCGGCACGCCGCCGAAGAACTCGAAGGCGCGCACGTGGGCGCCGATCCAGTCCGCCAGGCCCTGGCTCCAGGTGGCCTCGACGTAGGTATAGTTGGAAGCGCCGAGCACCGCCACGAACAGCTGGCTCTGGCGCACCTCGCCCATGTCCGCATCGACTACCGCCAGGGTCTGACCAGCGTAGTCGACGAACAGGCGCTCCCCCGGCGCGTGGGACTGGCGCAGGGTCACCGGCAAGCGGCGGGCGAAGGCGCGGTAGTGCTCGCAGAAGGCGCTGTACTGGTAGCCGTCGGGGGCGCTTTCGCGGTATTCCTGCCAGAGCAGATCGAGGGTGATCCCCTTCCTGCCCAACTCCCGATGCACCTGGGCCCAGTCCGGCTCGGGGCGTTTGACGCTGGAGGCCGGCAGGGGCGGGAACAGGAGCGCCTCGAGCCGCTCCGGGTCCATCTCCGCGGGCAGGGGCCACCCCAGCCCGGCCAGCTTCGCCCGCCGCAGGTAATCCCCGACCGTGGTCAGCGACGCCCGCACGATGCTGGCGATCTCACGATTGCTGCGGCCGCGTTCGAAGTGCAGCCGCAGGACTTCCTCTATCTTGCGCATGGATAACCTTCTGTTCGCCATCGGCGCCCTCGGCAAAATCGCCGAGGGTGCCACGGTTATCCCGCGCCCTTGCTCCCTATCTCAGGTGTCCAGTTTGCCCTGGAATCCCTGTCCACTTTGCCGTGGAATCAGTGTCCAGTTTGCGCTGGAATGGGTGTCCAGTTTGCCGTGGAATACGCAACTGCCGTCTGCAACAGGCGGAGGCCCGGCTGCTGGGACTGGTTCGGTCAGACGATCTGCCGGGCTGGCTGGTGCCCCAGGTCTGGACCGGCTTCGTGCGCACGGGCGTGCCGGGGGACCTGCCCCGGGTGCTGGAACACAACCTGCTGGACGTGATGACCCTGGCCGCCCTGATGGCGGAACTGGCCCAGGTGCACGCCCAGCCGGGCTATGCCCGGGCCGATCCCCACGGCCTTGCCCGCAGCCGACTGCGGGTGGGACAGCCAGTCCAGGCCCTGGCGCACTTGCAGGCGGACCGGGACGGATTGGAGATGGCCGGCTTGCTGGCGCTGGCGCGCCTGCACCGTCGGCGGGGGGAATGGGACCAGGCGGTGGCCATTTG
>JBJKSP010000242.1:0-3182 GCA_046703865.1 Thiobacillaceae bacterium | reverse complement strand
CTTACTTGAACGACTGCAACCGGCTCATGCATTCCATCGAGATAACAAAATCGGACAGGACAAAGACCATCAACGACGTCGCGAAACTGTATGCCCACCAAATGCTGGTGGAGTGCCGGCGTGCTGCGCAATTAGGTGGCCAGAGCGATGGATGCAGCCAGGAGGCAGCCCTTGAGGGATTGTTCACCGGTCCCTAGGTGTCGGGTCCCGGACGATTGGATTGATCTGAAGCGTCATGCATCGTTCCTGTCTCGCGCGGTGATGCGTGAGCTCATTGAGTCACTTCGGGGCCCACCCAGATGAACCTTCGCCTGCATAAGAACGCCACCACCACGCCCGCGCGCCGGACCGACATCCAGTCCTCATCGTTGCCGGTGGCGGCGCTGGCCGCTGAACTGGGAGCCACCGAAGACACCATCCGGCGCTGGAAGGGGCGTGATTCGGTGGAAGACCTCTCGCATACGGCGCTCCGCGCTGCCTGTATGTGGATGTGAAGTACCCGCCCGAGATGGCCGACGAGCACACCTTAGCTTACCCGCCGGAATGGCGGTGGGCTTGGCCTTGCCTTTGGCGGCGGACCGGGCGACGGTGGGGGATACCTTGGTGTTCCTGGTCATGTCTCCTCTGGCATGCCATCCGGGAAACGGCTCGGCGCTATGGGGCGCCGGCTCGCAGCCCCTGAACATACACCCACTGCCCGTTGGCCGGGTCGCGGACGTAGCTCAGCAGATTGCGGCGGTTGTCTCCCATGCCGGGGGCCTTCAGGGAGATGTGCACCCAGCCGGAGCTGGTGCCCTCGCTGGGGTCGTAGTACTCGCAGATGATCTGGTCGTAGTCCGGCAGGTTGCCCGCCGCCCATCGGGCCAGTTCCAGGGTGTGCTTGCCGACGATCTCCACGTCGCAGGCGCAGCCCTGGGTATGCTGGCTGGTGCTGAGCCAGCCCGACGGCTTTTGCTTCAGCACCCGTTCCAGGGCCTGGCTGCGAAAGACGCTGTTGGGGGTGAAACTGCCGAAGGCGTCGCGCATGGGTCGCAGCACCTTGCGCGCCAAGTGCACGGCGGCGCACAGTTCCCGGTCGCCGGGAAAGGCGTTGTCCAGACCCAAACGGGTGGCCAGTTCGGAGCGGGTGAGTTCGTACACCCGGAAATTCGGCGCGATGAGGTCGCCGGGGGCCAACTTTGTGAGGCTGAGGTTTTCCAGCTTCGTCCTGGAGTAATTCGCCATGGTGTCCTCCTTGGGTCCCGTCGGTTCAAAGCGCGGAGCGCAGCGCCTCCAGCGCGTTGAGCAAGGGGCTGCCTACGGCGCGTTCCAGGGCGATGACGAAGTCCAGATGCTCCTTCACCGAGGCGAATTCCCTGGGACTGGCGCCGCGCCGTCCGGCGCTGAGGTACAGCTCGGCAATCCGTGACGCCGCCTGGCCGGCCTCCTCCGCTTCCATGCCGTCCTCCATCAACAATAAGACCAACTCGCAATCGGCCGCGCCGGCTGCGTCCCAGAATTTGGGCTTCTGCTCGTTGCGTTCCCGGGCGACCTGGATCATGTGCCGGCAAGAGTCCTCCAGGGTGGCCTGCCAGTCGCCGCCCTGGGTCGGATCCATGCGGAGTGCCAGCACCTTGGCCACCGCCCAGTTTGAGAAGGGATAGGGGTCCTCTTCCTTGCCCTGTTGCTTGCCCAGGTCGTAGGCCTGCCGATAGTAGTTGGCCATGTTCACCAGGGCCTCCAGGCGCGGCGCCGGGTCTTCCTGCATCCAGGCCAGCCGCTTGCAGGCGCCGCCCAGCAGGCTGAAGCGTTCTGCGGTGGCCGCGCGCTGGTTGACGAGGTCCAGGTCGCGGATGGCGTCGAAGATCTGCTGGATCAAATCCTGACGCTGCGCTTCCGCGCCGGCGGTGCCCATTTTCTCCCGCAGGTCCTGCCAACGCTCTCCGGACAACCGGACGCGGAAATTGGCGCACTGCTCCATCGCCCGCATGGGGCAGTCGCCGGTCTTGGCGACCAGGGCTTTTTCCAGCCACTCCGCGGCCTCCGCAAAGGCGCCGGTCTCGCCCCACGCAAGGCCCAGGGCCGCCGCCACGTCGCCCCGGGCGGGCCAATCGTCGCGGGCCTGCTCAGGGATGCGCTTGAGCTTGGCGACGATGCCGGCACGCAGCATGTCCAGCTCGTCCGGCTCGTCGCCCTGGTCGCGCATCCGCATGCGGATCTCCTCCCGGTAGTTGCGCAGCTCCGACACCAGCTCCGCGGGTGCGTGATAAGGCCTGGTCTCGCCCTGCTCGGATCCATTGCCTTCGTTGTGCAGGCGATAGCCCGGGTCGCCGTAGCACTGGTAGGCGCCCCAGGTATTGGCGTCCGGGAAGCGCACCCAGATCTCCTCGCGGGCGGCGCGTACCGCCCGGCCGAAGGTTTCGCCGTTGAGCATGTGGGTATAGAAGCCGGCGGAAAAGGCCTCCGCCGCGCCGTCGTCCACGGCCCAGCCGGCGGCCACCACGGCCTTGACCCCCATGCGGATGAACTGGACTGCCAGGTTGGCCGCCAGCAGGCTGTGCTTGCCTTCCTTCGCGGTCTTGCCCAGGGTCTTGCCGAGATGGCAGCAATTGATGAACACCAGTTCCGGCACCCAGCGCATCTGCTCCACGTCGCCCGGCGTCAGGAAGGTGTTCTTCCCGATGACCATGCCGGAGATGCGCTTGGATGGCTTCCGCTGCGCGCAGCCTTCTCCGGGCTTGCGGGCCTTCCTGGCCGCCTCATCTTCCTCCTCGTCCCCGAGTTCGAATTCATGCTCGCCATGGCCCGCCAGGTGAAGGATGCGCCAGGCCTTGCGGTGCAGGCCGGAGAGGATGGCGTCCGCCTTCTCGTCGATGCTGTCCATGGCATGGTAGCCCTTGCCATTGAGGACTGACACCACCTTCTGGGCCTCCTGGCGGGCGCCGGGCAGGTCGCCGAACAGCTCCCAGCCGTCCAGGTCCGGGTTGCCCACCACGAAGGCGGTGGGCTCCGCGGCGTGGGCCGGGCGGGCACGGAATGCCGGGGTCTTGAGCTGGCGCACCAGGCCGGCGGCAACGGCCGGCGGGCGGTTGCCGCGGCTCCAGCGGTCCTCCAGGAGTTCCCAGGGGTAGCGCGCCGAAATGGTGGCAGCGGCTGGAGATCATCGAGGACAGGGGCACCGAAACCCTGCGTTTCATCGCCAC
>JBJKSP010000241.1:0-6559 GCA_046703865.1 Thiobacillaceae bacterium | reverse complement strand
GTCCGGTGATGTGCGGCTTGATCGCATGGTCCCGGTGCCGGTAGGGGCGCGGGATGCGCACCGGCCAGAGGTGGAACATGGCGAGCTTGCGCACGCTGGCTTCGGTGCCCCTGACGCGACCCACCGTCTCGTCCAGCCTGTAGTCTCCTTCCGGCGCCAGCTCCAGCAGCTCTCCCTCCATGTCCGGCGAGGCCAGGACCCGGTGCTGGATGCTCTCCGTTTCCCTGACCGTGCCCAGCACCATGCCCCCCGTCAGGGGCATGCCCGGCCTGAGATCCGGGCTGGGGACGAAATGCCAGACGCTGTCCCTGGACAGGGATGGAACCTGGACGCCGCGCGCAATGCGGTCACCGCTCTGCTCCCGGACGGCCTGGAGGGGACGCTGCACACCGTCGAAGATGGTGTTGAGCAGGCCCGGGCCCAGTTCCACCGAGAGGGGATGGCCCAGCCCCTCGGCCGGCTCCCCCGGCCGCAGCCCCTCGGTATGTTCGTAGATCTGGGCGAGGGCCGTGTCGCCGTCCCGGCCGATCACCTCCCCCACCAGATTGAGCGCGCCGACGCGCACCTGCTCGCCGATGACCGTTTCCGGCAGCTCCAGCCGCAGGATGGGGCCGTTGATTTCCACGATCTTGCCCATTACAACCCCTCAAATACGGGGATGAGGGATGGGGAATGGGACCAAGGCAAACACCCGCCACTCATTACCCATCCCCCATCCCCCATACCGGCTTTACCCATGTACCAGCGTCCCCAGGTCCGGGGCGCTGGCGAACAGCCGCTCCATGGCCACCCGGGCCAGTTCCTCGGCCAGCCTCTCCTGGCGGGCCCCGAAGGTCTGGTCCACCTGGGCCCGGTTGTCGGCCAGGCGCACCTTCACCCCGCCCTCGCTCGGTTGGCCGTGGGCGACCAGTTCCGCCTTTCGCCCCGGGGCGAGCTTGGCCGCCTGGGCCGCCCAGTCGGGTGACAACCGTGGGTAATCCGCCGCGTTGACCTCCACCACCAGATCCCCGGGGGGCAGCTGCTGAGCGGCCGCGGCCACCATTTGCAGGAGGACCTGGACGTAGCGGGGGGTGTCCTGCGTCAACTGCCTCACCTGGTCCCGCATCTGGGCCAGCGCCGACTCCGTCAGGGCCCAGCGCAGGCGGTCCAGGTCCGCCGCCAGACGGGTCTCGGCGGCCTGGATGCGGCGCCGGACCAGGCGCTCGGCCTCGGCCTTGGCGGCCAGGACCTCCCGCTCTTCCTGGAGCTTGAGCCGGCTTTCCAGCTCATTGCGGATCCGCACCCGGGCCGCTTCGGCGTTTTGCAGGTGTTCCCGGGCCAGGGACTCCGCCTGGCGGACCAGGGCCTGTTCCAGCTGACTGACTTGGCTGTCGGCTTCCATTTGCGATCTCTTGTTCGGTGCTGGAAGGTGGGAAGTGGGAAAACCGCCACCTCGGACCGCCCACTACCCACTATCTACTTCAACGCCTCTGTGCCCAACACAGCCCGGACCACGTCGTCCACGGCAGGCGCGTAATCCTGGGGGGCGGACAACGGCGGCAACTCCGTCACCACGATACGCCCGCCCTCGTTACGCAGCCGATTGAGCCAGTGCCCCCCGCCACGGGACAAGTGGGCCTCCAACAACACCAAGGCCTGGGCGCCCTCCCGAGCCAGCCGCTCCAGGACCTCTTCCACCGTGGCCGCGTCCGCGTCTGGATACACCTCGGCCCCGATCAGGCTGAAACCTTCGGTCAGCCCCGCGCTGCCCAGCACCACCAGCCTGCCGGCCGTACCGGGATCGTCCGCCTCGCGCTTCACGCCGTGTCCCCCTTCGAGTGGAATTGATTTCGAGTCGCCCTAGATCTTGCCCAGCAGGAGGATGGACATGACCAGGCCGTAGATCGCGATCCCTTCCGCCAGGCCCAGGTAGATCAGGGTTCGGCCGAACATCTCGGGTTTTTCGGCGATCACCGCCAGGGCGGCGGACCCCACCGGGCCCAGGGCGATGCCGGCGCCGATGGCGGCCAGGGCCGTGGGCAGCCCCACACCGATGATGGCCAGGCCCAGCCCCAGGGAGATTTCGCGTACGCCCCCGGCTGCCGCCTCCTGGGCCAGGGCCTGATCCACGCTGAGGAACAAAATGCCGGCCATGGCCAGGCCGTAGATGAGGAAATTGGCCAGCACGCCGCCCTTGAGCCACCGTGGCAAGGCCTTGGGCAAGTGGCGCGGCCGCACTTCCAGGTAGACCCCCGCCCCTATCAGGCCCGCCACGCACAATCCCATCAAACCGATCAGCCACGCCATCTTGTTCTCCTCCATTGTAAGTAAGCGGTGAGCGGTAAGCATTGTGCGGAATACCCTGAACATTTCCACTCACGGCTCACCGCTAACTGCTCACCTCCTTCCCCAGACCCAGGGGCCTGAATTCCACCCCGTCACCGCCGAAAAAGCGTGAGAACCCCTCGTAGTACATGAGACGCAGGGCCTGGATGGCCACGATGCCCCCTTCCAGCCCGATGATGACCACGTTGCCCAACACCACCGTAATGCCATGGCCCGTCGTCGACATGCCATTGGCGAGAGTGAAGACGGCCAGGGCCAGGGCCACGTGGTTGAGGCTGAAGGCCGCCACCCGCAGGAAGGACAGGGTATTGGCGAACAGGTTGATGCCCGTCTCCAGGGCCTCGATGAAGGTGACCAGGATGCGTTCACCCAGTGCGGCTCCGCTTTCCAGCCATTTGTACAGGGCGATGATCGCGATCCCGGCGATGGCGACGGCCGCGTTGGCGACCCCGAATACCCCACCGGTGAAGACCCCTTCCAGGCCGAAGACCATGGCGAGATAAAAAGTCAGGCCCGCCAAGCCGGTCGAATCGCACAGGGCCGCCAGGGCATGGCCCGACACGAGTCGATTATAGATGTTGATCACCAGGGTCGCGCAGATGAACCCCACCCCTCCATAGACGGCCATGGCCAGCATACGCTCCGGGTCGTGCAGGGGAGATTGCCAGAGGGGATGCACCACCTCCTCATAGCCGAAGACGCTGCCGTAAAAGGCGCCGAAGAGCATGGAGGCGGCGCCGGCCGCCATGCCCACCCCTCTGAGCCACCTGAGACCGCCCTTGAGGAAGGCTGCCAGGACCAGGATCGCCATGCCGTGGCCCACGTCCCCGAACATGATCCCGAACAGGCAGATATAGGTGAGCGCGAACAGCAATGAGGGATCGAACTCTCCGTAGCGGGGCACGCCGTAGCTCTTCACCAGGGGCACGAAGGGTTTGAGCCAGAACGGGTAGCTGAGCAGGGACGGAACCCCTTCGGCCTCGTGGGGCACGGGGTCCCGCATTTCCATCATGTAGCGGCCCTGGAACCGGCCCTCCAACGCCGTCTGCAATTCCCGCAGGGCGTTCCGGGGCACCCACCCGGTGAATACCGCGAGATGCCCCTTGCCCTTGACCCCCGTGAGGGCGGCCTCGGCCAGGGGCCGGGCCAGGGCGAGCTGTATCCGTGCCGCCTGCACGCGTTCGCTGTACCGGGAGACATGCTCGTCCATCAATCGGCAATTGGCATCGTAGGAGGTCTCCAGACGGGCGTTCTCGTCCGACAGGAACCTGCGTGCCGCCTCGGGGTGGGTCTGAAGCTCTTCGGGCACGGGCAATTCCCGCCACCCGGCCTGGGACAGGAGACCGCCCACGCTCTCCCCGCCACCACGCGGACCCGCCACCACCGCGAAGACCTGGCCTTCCGCCCGGTCGAACTCCGAGAGCACATAGCCCGCCAGTTGCAGGGCGTCGCGCAGGCGCTTGACGTCGCCGGCCGGCACCTGTCCCAGGCGGGCGTCCAGCAGGGCATCGGGCCGGAACAGTCTGGACAGGTCCAGATTGAGCCCCTCCAGACGACTGAAGGTTTCTTCCAGGGCGCCCAGGCGCTTGCGCTCCTCCTGGATGCGCGCCTCCGTCTCGGTGAGGCCGGAGCAGGTCTGCCACAACCTCCTGAGCCAGTTGTTGAGTTTGCCCAGTTGCTCCAGGGTGGGCGCGACCGCATCGGCTGGGATCTCCGGCATGGGGCCACCCCAATACCCCAGGATCTTGGCAAGCCTGGATTCCGCCTCCTGATAGATCTCCCGGTAGTCCTTGCCAGGGGTGTCAGGGAAACGTTCATCGCTCTCCCGGGCGGGTCCAAACACCCGGTGGCGGGCCAGGAGTAGTGCCGCGTCCTGGGCCTCGCTGGCCAGGAACCAGAGGGTGACGCGGGTCATGGGCAAGGCCCTGAACATTACGATCCCCCCGGTGTTTCCTCGCCGATGGCCAGACGGATGTCCGGCAACGGCAACCTGAGGTGCCGCCCCCTCAGGACGGCGCGTACGGCGCGCAGATTCTGTTCGCGCAGCACCAGATAGGCATAGGCCCGCGCCAAAGGATGGGCGCTGGAGGCGAGGATGCGCCTCGCCCTCTGCCTGCAGAGCTGCCCCATGCGCCGGAACGCCTGGACGGCACTCTCCGCACCCGCCAGCAGGCGCGCCAGGGCTTCGGGCAGGTTCTCGAGCACCGTCTCGGCGCTGTTCAGGACCACCAGCCCGCGCAAGACATCCGCGGGAAGCCGGTAGCCGGTCCCGACCAGGAGATAGTAAACCTGGGCCGCGGGCAATTCGTAATTGAAGCGGTAGCGCAGCATCCACTCCAGATTGATCCGATCGATGAGATCGGCCATCAAGTCACGCAAGGGCTTGCCCACAGGATCCTCCAACACCCTCGCCCTGTGCACCAGGCCTTCGTAATAGGCCCGGCCCAGCGTGGCTTCGAGGATGAAGGGGTCATGGCTTTCCTCGAAGGCCCTTCGGGCATGGCGCACGATGTCCGCGTAAGGACTCGCCTCCAGCCGCCGGAACAGCTCGGGCACGTCCTCCGCGTGGAGCAGGTCCTCCACGTCCAGACGTGCGAAAGGTCCCATGTCGACCAGTCTGTGGGCAACACTGGCCGGACGTTCCCCGGCCATCTTGGCGCGCAGCAGCATCTTGACGTTGGCCACCTCGAAACGCTCGGTCCAGTAGACCAGAAAACTGCGTGAGGCGCCCCGAAGCGGCCGTACCAGGATGCGCGTCTCCTCCAGCATCTGGGCAATGATGCGACCCTCCAGTGAAAGCGGATCCTGCCCCCCATACCCGAGCGCCAGCATGGGCAGCCCCCGCTCGTCCAAGGCGGTGGCCATCTCGGCGTCCGGTGTGAGGATGAGGCTGTCGTACTCGGCGGGTGACCAAAGCCGCTCGGCGAAGATGCTGACACGGGTATTCAGATACGCGGACATGAAGGGCGCCGCTCCACCGGGCCGTCAATAACGCGGATCCAGCAACAGTCCCAGGGCTGCCGCAACCGCTTCCTCCTCGTGGCGGGTCGCCATGTCCCTCAGGGCCTTTTGTCTTTCCTCGTACTTGTGGGCCAGTTCGGCCACCGCCTGCTCCGCCCTGGCCTCCGCCTCCTTCAGGAAAGGCGTCCGGATCGATTCCCTGCCGGATTCGAAACGGGCCTCCGCCTCGCGTGCCTCTTCCAGGGTCTGGTTGATCTGACGTTCGCGTTCGCGATCGGCCTCCTCGATGATGGATTCGGCGCGGGCCTCCGCGTCCAGCAAACGTTTGAGGGCGTCTTCCATATTCGGGATTCAGGTTCCTGGTGTCAGGTACCAAATTAGCACGCAGGGCACAGACCCTGTCACCTGATCTTCACTTGGACGAGTTCCCCGCCCTCCGGATCGGTCACGTGCACCGCACAGGCGAGGCAGGGATCAAAGCTGTGGATGGTGCGCAGGATCTCAATGGGCTGCTGGGGATCGTGCAGTCTGTGGTTGTTCTGCAAGGCGGCCTCGTAGGCGCCGGGCTGGCCTGCTGCATCGCGCGGCCCCGCGTTCCAGGTGCTGGGCACCACCGCCTGGTAGTTGGCAATCCGCTCGTTCTCGACCACGATCCAGTGGGAAAGGCCGCCCCGGGGCGCCTCCATGAGACCGACCCCTTTCATGGACTTCGGCCAGGTGGAGGGATCCCAGTAGCGCTCGTTGAAGGTCTTCACGTCACCGGCCTTGATGTTGGCCACGAGCCTGTCGTACATCCCCTGCATGGCGTCGGCGATGACCTTGGTCTCCAGGGTCCGGGCAGCGGTGCGTCCCAGGGTGGAGAACAGGGCCTGCACCGGGATGTGGAGGGTCTTCAGCGTATGGCCCACCAGCTCCCTGGTCTGTGCATGGCCCCTGGCATAGAGCATGAGCACCCGGGCGAGGGGCCCGACCTCCATCGCCTTTCCCTTCCAGCGCGGGGACTTGAGCCAGGAGTACTTGCTGTCCACATCCAGGAATTCATAAGGGGGCTTGGGACCGGTGAAATTGAATTCGGTCTCCCCCCTAAAGGGGTGCAGTCCCTTCTGGTCCCCCGCGCTGTACTTGTACCAGGAGTGGCTCACGAATTCCTGGATCTCGTCGTGCGCGTCCAAGTCGATGGGATGGACGGTGGACAGATCGCGGTCGAGGATCACGCCGCGGGGGATCAGGAAGGAATCCGGCGTCCACATGTCCTTCCCGGGCAGGTCTCCGA
>JBJKSP010000240.1:0-2732 GCA_046703865.1 Thiobacillaceae bacterium | reverse complement strand
GCACGGGACGGCCGATCTCCAGGGCCAGCCACAGGCTGGTGGTGAGGCCGGGCTCGGTGATGTAGCGGGCCGCGCGCAGTCCCTCGTTCAGGCTCCGTTCGTCCATGGGTCATCTCAGGCGTGACTGCCGAAGAGCCGTGCAAACCAACCTCTGACCAGCTGCCAGAGGATGGCCAGGGCGTTCAGTTCTCGTCCGGGTTGCTCCGCCGTCGGGGCGGCGCCCGGCTGGCTGGCGGCATTGGCGCGGAAGTTGTTCGCAAACTGGTCCAGGACCAGGTCCGAGACCTGGCCCATCATGCGCCCGCCGAACTGGGCGAACCTCCCGTTCACAGTGACCCGGGCCTGGCCCACCAAGACGCTGGCACCCGGGCCGTCGGCGGGTTCGATGGCGGTGGTGAGGTCCATGGCGGCGGTGGAGCCGCCCCTGTCAGCCCCCTTGCCGTGCAGACGGACCTGGTGGGCGGCCTCGTCGACGCCCAGCACCTGCACCTCCCCGTTGAACAGGGCCGTGGTCGGGCCCACCTTGACCTTGACCGTACCCTTGTAATGCTTGGGGTCCAGCTCTTCTGTAAGGGCCGCGCCGGGCATGCAGGACGCCACCGAGCGCAGGTCCCGCAGCACGGCCCAGGCCTTGTCGACGCCCACCTCCAGTGGGTAGCGCTTGTCCAGGGTGACTTCCATGACGTACCGTCAGGCGGCCATGGCCACGTCGGTCAGGCCCAGGTCCCTCAGGCTCTTCCAGACGTTGTAGGCGGTGTGGGGCATGTTCACGTGGGTCACGCCCAAGTGGGCGAAGGCGTCCACCACCGCGTTGGAGAAGCAGGGGATGGAGCCCACGTGGGGCGACTCGGCCACGCCCTTGGCGCCGATGGGGTGGTGGGGCGAGGGGGTGACGGTGAAGTCGGTCTCCCAATGGGGCGTCTCCACCATGGTGGGCACGAAGTAGTCCATCAGGGTGTTGCCCTGGATGTTGCCCTGGGCGTCGAACACCAGCTGCTGGCCCATGGCCACCGCGAAGCCCTCGTTCAGCCCGCCGTGGATCTGGCCCTCGATGATCATGGGGTTGATGCGCGTGCCGCAGTCGTCCAGGGCGTAGAAGCGCCGCACGTGGGACACGCCCGTGGCCTTGTCGATGTCCAGGACGCACAGATAGGACCCGAAGGGGAAGGTGAAGTTGGGCGGATCGTAGTAGTACACGGCCTCCAGGCCGGGCTCCATGCCGGGGGGCGGTTCGTGGTAGGCGGTCCAGGCGACGTCCTTCATGGTCTTGAAGCGCGTGTCGTCGCCTTTGACCTTGAACCGGTCGATCTCCCACACCAGGTCGCCTTCCTGGACCTCCAGCTGGTGGGCGGCGATCTTCTTGGCCTTCGCGTGGATCTTGCGCGCCGCCATGGCCACCGCCGCGCCGCCCACGGGGGTGGAGCGGGAGCCATAGGTGCCCAGGCCGTAGGGGGCGGTGCTGGTGTCGCCTTCCTCCACCTGGATCTCCTCGTAGGGGATGCCCAGCTCGGTGGCGATGATCTGGGCGTAGGTGGTGGGGTGTCCCTGGCCCTGGTTGATGGTGCCCATGCGGGCGATGGCGCTGCCCGTGGGGTGCACCCGGATCTCGCAGGAATCGAACATGGACAGGCCCAGGATGTCGCACTGCTGTGACGGGCCGGCGCCCACGATCTCGGTGAAGGTGGCGATGCCGATGCCCATCAGGGTCGGGGATCTCGGGTCGGCCCGCCGGGCCGCCTGCTCTTTGCGCAGGGCCGGGTAGTCCACCGCGTCCATGACCTTCTGCAGCGCCGTGGCGTAGTCGCCGGAGTCGTATTCCAGGCCGAAGGCGCTCTTGTAGGGGAACTGTTCCTTGCGGATGAAGTTCTTCATCCGGATCTCTGCCTTGTCCATGCCGAGCTTCTGGGCCAGCACGTCGATCATGCGCTCGATGAGGTAGACCGCCTCGGTGACCCGGAACGAGCAGCGGTAGGCCACCCCGCCCGGGGCCTTGTTGGTGTAGACCCCGTCCACCCGGGCGTAGGCCGCCGGGATGTCGTAGGAGCCGGAGCACACGTGGAACAGGCCGGCCGGGTACTTGGTGGGGGCGGCCTGGGCGTCGAAGGCGCCGTGGTCGGCGTAGGCCTGGACCCGCAGGCCCGTGATGCGTCCGTCCTTGGTGGCGGCCAGCTCGCCGCTCATGTGGTAGTCCCGGGCGAAGGCGGTGGTGGACAGGTTCTCGATCCGGTCCTCGATCCATTTCACCGGTTGGCCCAGGACGATGGAGGCCACGATGGCGCACACGTATCCGGGATAGACGCCGACTTTGTTGCCGAAGCCGCCGCCAATGTCCGGCGAGATGATGCGCACCTTGGACTCGGGCAGGCCGGAGAGCATGGACACCACCGTGCGCACCGCGTGGGGCGCCTGGGAGGTCATCCAGGTGGTCAGCTCGCCCCGCACCTTGTCGAAGGAGGCCACGCAGCCGCAGGTCTCCAGGGGACAGGGGTGGACGCGGGGATAGAGCATGTCCTGCTGCACCGTCACCTCGGCCCGGGAGAAGGCCGCGTCGGCGGCGGACTTGTCGCCGGCCTCCCAGGTGAAGATGTGGTTGGGATGGGTGCGCGGGCCGTGGGCGCCTTCGGTCTTGCCGGCCAGGTCCTCCCGCAGCACCGGTGCGTCGGGCTTCAAGGCCTCGTGCGGGTCCACCACGGCGGGCAATTCCTCGTATTCCACCTGCACCGCCTCCACGC
>JBJKSP010000239.1:0-2890 GCA_046703865.1 Thiobacillaceae bacterium | reverse complement strand
ACCGGGACGTGCTGCACCACGAACGCCATCCCGCCTATGCCCTGTTCCTGGAGCTGCCGCCGGGACAGGTGGACGTGAACGTCCACCCGGCCAAGACAGAGGTGCGTTTCCGCCAGGCCCAGGCCGTGCACCGGTTCGTCTTCCATGCCCTGGAGCGGGCGCTGGGACGACAGGGATCCGAGGTCAGGGATCAGGGATCAGGGGCCGAAACTCCTTCGGGCTTCACGGGAGGCAGGACGCCTGCGGGGGAACACTCAACTCGCATCGGCGGGGGCGGGGGCGGCCAGGCCAGGCTGCCCCTGGCGGCCGAACCCCGGGCCTACTACGCCATGGTGGCCGAGGCCCTGGACTCCGCCGAGCCTCCTCCCTTTGGAAACGGTGGGCCGGGGGGGATTGCCGCTCCTACCGAGGCGCCCTCCGAGCCGGCCGGGTCCCCGCCCCTGGGCTACGCCCTGGCCCAGCTGGGTGGCATCTATGTCCTGGCCGAGAACGATAGGGGGCTGGTGGTGGTGGACATGCACGCGGCCCATGAGCGCATCCTCTACGAGCGGCTCAAGGCCGCCCTGGACCAGCGCCGGCTGGAGGCCCAGCCCCTGCTGATCCCGGTGGTGTTCGCCGCCACGGCCCTGGAGATGGCCACCACCGAGGAGCACGGCGAGGCCCTGGCGGAGATGGGCTTCGAGATCGCGCCGGTCTCGCCCACCCATCTGGCCGTACGGGCATTGCCGGCCATGCTGAAGGAGGCGGATGCGGAACGCCTGGCCCGGGAGGTGCTGAAGGACATCCAGGCCGCGGGGGCGAGCCGGGTCCTGGAGGCCCGGCGCAACGATCTGCTCTCCACCATGGCCTGCCATGGGGCGGTGCGTGCGCACCGGAGGCTGAGCCTGCCGGAGATGAACGCCCTGCTGCGGGACATGGAACAGACCCTGCGGGCGGACCAATGCAACCATGGACGGCCCACCTGGTTCCAACTTACTCTGGCCGACCTGGACCGGATGTTTATGCGAGGCAAATGACATGACGCAAGACAAGCCCTTCCCCATCCCCGTCAAGCCCGCCGTGGCGAGCCCGGAGACCGGCGAGCTGTCCAGCTGCGCCAGCGGCGAGCCCTATGCCCTCATGGTGCTGGGGGATTCCATGCTGCCGGAGTTCGAGGACGGGGAGATCATCGTGGTGGAGCCCGAGGGACTGGCCAAGGACGGCTCCTACGTGGTGGCTTGGGTGAACGAGGAGTACATCTTCCGCCAGCTGGTGCTGCACGCCGACGGCTGGATGCTCAAGCCCCTGAATCCGCTCTATCCCAACATTCCCGTGGAAGGCCCGAAGGAAGTGGTCAAGGGCGTGGTGGTGATGAAGAAGAAACCCGGCCGGCGGCGGGCCATGAAGTCCTATGTCTGATCGGCCGGGTTCCCCCAGGTCTCAGTGCAGCAGGTCTTCGTGGGAAACGCGGTTGCGCCCGGCGTTCTTGGACAGGTAGAGCGCCTGGTCGGCCCGCTGGATCAGGCTCTCGCGTGTGTCGTCCGGCCTGCGCACGGACACGCCCAGCGAGATGGTGAAGGGCGCCAGGGTGAAATTGTCGTGGCGGCGGATCAGGCGCAGGGCCTCGATGCGGTGACGAATCGATTCCGCCACCTTGAGGGCGCCGTCCAGCGGGGTGTCCGGCAGCAGGACGAGAAACTCCTCGCCCCCGTATCGCACCGCGATATCCTCGCCCCGGATGCATTTGCGCACGGTCTCCGCCACGTTGCGGATCACCACGTCGCCGATGATGTGGCCGTAGGTGTCGTTGATGCGCTTGAAGTGGTCGATGTCCGCCATCAGCAGGGACAGGGGTTTGTCCGTATCCACCGCCATCAGCTCGTCCAGGTGAGAGTCCATGGCCCGGCGGTTAAACAGGCCGGTGAGGGGGTCGATCAGGGCCTCGCGCCGGTGCTGCTCCAGTTCCGCCCGCAGGCTTTCCGTCTCCTGGCGGGTTTCTTCCAGGTGCTGTTGCAGCCCCTGGTTGCGTGACTGGGCCTCCAGGGTGGCAGAGAGCAGATCGGTGGCAACCGTTTGAAGGATCTCCGGTCCGCTTTCGGGGTGAAGCTGGGAAAGGTGCTGTTGCAGCACCTGGCCGTAGATCGTAGCCCCCTCTCCGGCCTCGGCAATATCCAGCATCAGGGTGTGCAGGATATTCTGCAGGTCGTAGCCCATGCCGCGCAGATGCCTGAACCGGTCCGAGGCGATGTGACGGTCGTACAGGTCCCGCAGCAGGAATTCATCCAGCGGCTGACCGCCTTTCAGGTGATCGTCCAGGGCCTTGTGCAGGTCCACACTGGTTCCGCCGAAGTATTCATGGGCGACGGCGTAGTTCAGGGGCGTGGGGGGGAGGCCGTGGCCGATCAGCAGTTCGATGGCCCGTTCGGCGAGGGCCTTTGCCTCTGCCAGGGTATGTGAGGGTGCGGGGATGGCCGAGGTGGACATGTCTTCTCCAGGTGGGCGTCGGAAGGTGGTTGTTGGCAGCTTGTCGGAGAAGTACTCGGATTCTCAACGAGCTTAAGAATATAACTAAAGTAATATTTCTTTGTCTGCACCAATGCAACCTAGGGAAAAACCTTGTTATTTTGCTGCGGCAGACGATCATGCCGGCAAGCCGCCTGCCATCTGCCTCATGGGTCCGACCGCCTGCGGCAAGACCGAACTGGCGGTGGCGCTGGTGCAACGCCTGCCCCTGGAGATCGTGAGCGTGGATTCGGCCATGGTCTACCGCGACATGGACATCGGCACGTCCAAGCCGGATGCCGCCACCCTGAGCCGGGCCCCGCACCACCTCATCGATATCCTGGATCCCACGGAACGCTATTCGGCCGCACGCTTCAGGGCAGACGCCCTGGAGAGGATGGCGGACATC
>JBJKSP010000238.1:0-7160 GCA_046703865.1 Thiobacillaceae bacterium | reverse complement strand
GCCTCCGACTGTTGCAGCAAGGCCTCCCGCGCGGAACCGAAGCTGACGCCTCCGGCGTGAAAAACGAAGGTGTCGGCGCACAAGACGTTGCGCCAGCCGGCCTTGATCGCCCGTCGGCAGAAATCGTTCTCCTCGCCGTAGCCGTGAGGGAAACGCCGATCATCGAAGTGACCGACGGCCTCGATACAGGCACGTCGGACATACAAGCAAAAGCCGATCCCCGTGGGCAGGGTCAGCACCCGTCCCGCGTTCACCCGCGCGAACAAGCCATCCAGATCGGCCACATCCGTGCCCTCCGGGAGCGGATTGTCGGCGCAACAAACCGGAAAGCTGCAAATCGTCGCATTGTTCGAGAACGGCGTTGCCGTGCCGATGTCGGGGTGGGTATAGATGCAGTGCCGCAGGCGGTCCAGCCAATCGTTGGCAACCTCGGTATCGCTGTTGAGCAAAACCACGTCCCGTTCCGGATGCAACGCCATGCCCCGGTTGACCGAGCGGACAAAACCTTGGTTGGCCATGTTGCGCAGCAGTAGTATCCAGCCTCGGGCTGCCAAGTCGTCCAGATAGCCAATGAGTTCCGGCTCCGTGCTGGCATCGTCCACCACCACTACATCGAAGGGCGTCTCCTGGCGATGGGCCAGCACGCTCTCCAGGCAGCGGCGGGTGACCTCCAGGCCGTTGTGGACCGGAACGATGACATCGATGGCTGATGTCTCGGAGGATGGTTTCGCTCTTTCCCCCCTTGTATCCGTCGTGATCATCATGTTCAACGAATCGTGTTAGCTGGTGGGTACGCCGGAGGGAAGGCTCCTGCGTCCAAAGCGGCCTATGATCGGTTTTTCAAAGAAATGCCAGGAAACTGCGGCAATCACTAAGGTAATCCCGATGGTCATCCCTAAACCCATTGCTGGCGAGAGTTTCCCGGTGCGATGCAATAGCTGCAATACCGGCCAATGCCATAGATAAATGCCATAGGAGATCGTGCCAAGATAACGGAGCGGTGTTGACAGGTACAACCAGATCGGCCCGTTCAGGCTGCTGAATATCAGCACTATGAGTGCGAACGAAGCGGCGAGCGGCGTGCGTACAAAGGTTACCGTCGTGGGCGAGGACCAGTATGTGGGGTGGGTGTGGTAAATGGCAAAGGCAAGCCAGAGCAGCAGCCCTGCTCCAACACCGAGAAATAGGATAAGCAAACGGTGCGGTTCCATCGACGACAAGAAAGCGCGACCCCGCTGACTCCTGGCGAAGCGAGCAAGTAGCAGGCCGGCGGCGAACTCGTCCAGCATCCCCGGCAATTCGGTGGTCAACATCATCAAATAGGAATCGTGTTGTTGACTCCCCGGCGTTAGGAAACAGAAGGAGGCATAACGCCAGGCCCATGCGATCCCGGTCAGTACCAGGGCGATCGACCACCATCGGGTGGAGCGTACCCAGGGGGCAAGCAACAGCATCAGGGCATAGAACTGCATCTCGACCCCCAACGACCAATTCGGTGCGTTGATTGCCCCATGCCATGCGGGATTGAGGTTATGGACGAACAAGACGTGCGACGCCAAATTTGGCCAAAAATCGCCCGAGATGGGTTTCGAATAGACCAGCGTCACAAAGACGAGGCAGGTCAGGTAGTGAAGCGGTACGATGCGGGCCAGGCGACGACGCCAGAATGGCGCCCGAAAGCCTCTTGTGCCGGCCCGGTCGATCCCCGCCAGCGCGGAGAGGCCGATGACGAAACCGGATATGACGAAGAACAGGTCCACGCCCAGCCAGCCAATGCGAAACCAAGCCAAAGGGCCTGTCGTGGGGAAGGTTTGCCAATCCCAAAAAGTGACGACGTGGTAGATCACCACCGAAAGTGCCGCGAATCCGCGCAGAATGTCGATGGAAGGGTAGTAAACCGACTGGCGTGAATCCATAGGCGGGCGGTGGCCGTCTGGGCGCTATATGCTTTCGCGCACTTGGAAGAACGCGTCCGATATCCGCCAGAAATGCCAGGCTGCCGGCTCTTCTCGGATCAGATCTTCCAAATGCGCATACACCTTGGCCATCAGCATATCCACGTCGCGGATTACCCCCAAGGAATACAGGCGCAAGAATCGCCGGCCGTCGTGGAAACGGATGCCGTTGATGAAGATCGTCACCGGTACCCCTTGATCAGCCGCCAGGCGGAGGAGGCCTCGGGGGAAACGCGCCTGCTGGTCCAGGAAGGGAATGGACTGGCTCGAACTCGACAGGTAGGCAGGGACGTCCACCGCCGCCGCCACCTGTTCCCCGGCCCGCAGGGCCTTGAGTACAGGCCGCAGGGTCCCGGAAATATCGAGGGGCGCGGTGCCGAGAGCCCGCCGCACTGCATGATTGCGAATGCGGTAATACACGTAGCGCAGCCGGTGCCCAGGAAACATCTCCGGGCGCTGAGGGCCGACCAGGGCGTGTGCCCGCAGACCAGAGGCGCCTAGGTTGCGCAGGGCCCACATGCCCGCCCCCCAGTGAAAGGTGCACAGGATGGCCGGCTTGCCGGGTTCCGGCCACCGGCCTTCCACGTCCATGTGGCGCTGCATCCATCGGTTGCTGCGGGAGATGGCCAGGTAGAAATCCGCTTGGTCGACCATGGACATGAGCCGCCACTTACGCCTGCAGTCCACCATGTCCATAACGCAGCCGTGCTTCCTGGCCTGTTCGCAATTGCGCATGCCGTCTGCCCAATACAGTCGGTCCCACCGGCTCAGGACGCGAAACACCCGGTAGCACCAGCGCCAAGGCAGGACCGTCGCCAGGCCGGGCAGCAGCACCAGTTCGACCAGGTCCCGAGTTTCGCCCTTCAGACGTGATACCAGCCGGGTCAGGACCATATGTGGGGCAATCTCACGAGCCCGATTTCCAGTGTCTGGAACACCACCATGAAACGCTGGCAATCCAGCCACTGCTCGTAGACCAGTGTCCCCGTGTTGTCGAACAGAAATGCGCTCACCATGTATTCGCCGGAATACAGCGGTACGTCCGGAAACGTTACGGTGGCGCGCCATAATCCTTCTCCCAGTGGCACCGGCTGTACACCATCCGCATGGGTGCCCACGGCAGTCACGCAAACCTTGTCCGCCCGCTCCAGCATCACCGCTAGATTGGGCTGCTCTCTGCCTGGCACATAGCCAGTCACGGTCACCGAAAGATCCTTGGATTCCAGTAGGGGCGGCGCGCCCTCATCAAGCCCGGCCACCTGGACACTGACCAGGCGAGCGATATCTTCAGATTTCCCGACCTGGCGGGGCACAGGGGTTTCAGGCCCTGAAGACGGATGTTCATGCACTGCCGCATTCAGGTTCCGAACATGAGTTTCGTAGCCCGCCAGCACCGTCTCGGTGGCGCCGAAGGCGCGCATGGCGCCCTTGTCGATCCATATGGCCAGATTGCAGAGTTGACGCACGTGGTAAAGGCTGTGGGAACAAAACAGGATCGTGCAGCCGTTCTCCCGGAAGGCATCGATGCGCTCGACGCATTTCTTCTGGAAGTGCTGGTCGCCTACGGCCAATGCTTCGTCGATGATCAGGATGGCGGGCTCCACCGCCGTCACCAGGGCGAAGGCCAAGCGCATGGCCATGCCCGAAGAATAAGTCTTCACCGGACGGTCGATGGCCGATCCCAGTTCAGAGAAGGCGATGACCTCCGGTTCAAGCGCACGCATCTCGGCCTCGGAGATGCCGATGAGCGCGCCCCCGAAATAGAGGTTCTGACGACCGGTGAATTCCGGGTGGAAGCCGGCGCCAAGTTCCAGGATCGCGGTGAGCCTTCCTGTGCGAGACACGGTCCCGCTGGTGGGCCGCAGGGTACTGGCGATCAGCTTGAGCAAGGTGCTTTTGCCGGCACCGTTGTCGCCCACCAGGCCTAGGGATTGCCCCGGGGCGAGGGCAAAGGAGATGTCGCGCAGCGCCCATTGATCGTTGCGGGGAGGATCACCCACCATCAGCGACCTCAGGCGCTCCCATGAGGACTTCTGCAGCCCATAGGCCTTTCCCAACCGTTCAACCCGGAGGACGGGGGGAATCGCGACACCGCTCACAGCCAATCCACAAGCTGCTCCCGGCTGCGGTCAATCAGCCGGTTGAGGAGTAGAGCCGAGCCGGATAGCCAGGCACACAGTACCCCCCAGACCTCCCAGCCCGGTACCTGCTTGAGCAGGATGACGGACTGAAAGCCCAGTATGATGCACGTCATCGGGTTCAGCCAAAACAGCCAGCGGAAATGTTCCGGAATCATGTTCATCGTGAACAGCACTGGCGATAGAAAGATACCCAGGCTCAGAAAGAACCCGATAACCTGGAGCACGTCGCGCATGGCGGCCGCCAGAATAGCCAGGGCGTAGCCCAGCATGAAGCTCAAGGCGACCTGCGCCAGGATCAGCACCGGCAACAACAATAGCGCTGGACTCGGCCCCCTGACCACGGCGAAAACCGCTGCGACCAGCAATAGCGGCGGCAGGAAGGTCAGCGCGCTGGTCAAGGCCCCCCGTGCCGGAAACAGTACTAGCGGTAGGGCGTTCTTCTGCAGCAGGCCCGCGGCATCCAGCAGGCTGTACATGGCTCGGGACAACCCGTCCGAGAACCCGATCCAAGGAACCATGCCGATGATCAGGTAGATCCCCACATGATGGGTCGGCGCGCCTTCGCCCAATCGGGCCTTGAGCACCCTGTCGAAGACAATGTAATAGGTCGCGATGGTCAGCATGGGCTGGGCGTAAAGCCAGATCAGACCGAGCACGGTCCCGGTGAACCGGCTTCTTATTTCCCGCTCGACCATTAGGCTGAGCAATGCGCGCGCACGCCAAGCTTCTACCACCTGAACAGGCAGCGCCCGCAAATCACCAACCAGGGCATTCAATATGCTTGATTTATTCGTCTTCACCACAGCCACGCTAAAGCACACCAATAAAGATGCGGGGATTCGGCGTTTATCGTAACCCGGCACCCATTATTGGAAGCTCCAGAAAATCCCGATATGCCCTGTCAACGCCATTCGGCAACCCGATCTTGGCAACCCACCCCAGTTTGCCCAAGCGCGAGACATCCATCAGTTTCCTGGGCGTGCCATCGGGCTTGCTGGTATCGAACACGATCTCACCTGTGTAGCCAACCGCGGATTTTACAGTCTCTGCCAATGCCCGGATCGTCAGGTCCTCACCCACCCCAATGTTCACCACGGGGGGCATGAATACGCCCGTTTTGGCCTCGTCGCTGCCCAGCAACGTGACGAATTGTTTATCCGGCAGGTTCATCAGGAATACACAGGCCTCGGCCATATCGTCCGAGTAGAGGAACTCCCGCCTTGGGGTGCCGGTGCCCCAGACCGTAACCGTGGGTGCATGGCTTTGCTTGGCCTCGTGGAACTTGCGGATGAGCGCGGGAATGACATGGCTGTTCTCGGGATGGTAATTGTCTCCAGGTCCATAGAGGTTGGTGGGCATCACCGCCAGATACTGGGTGGCGTACTGCCGGTTGTAGCTCCAGCACATCTCGATGCCGGCGATCTTGGCGATGGCGTAGGGCCGGTTGGTGGGCTCCAAGGGACCGGTAAGGAGGTATTCCTCCTTCATGGGCTGGGGGCAGAGCTTCGGATAGATACAGGAGGAGCCCAGGAACAACAGGCGTTTGACCTTGTGCTTCCAGGCCGCGTGGAGGACGTTGGTCTGGATGGCCAGGTTGTCGCGGATGAATTCGGCCGGGTAGGCGTCGTTGGCCAGGATGCCCCCCACCTTGGCCGCGGCCAGGAAGACGTAGTCGGGTGTCTCTTGCGTAAAGAAGGCCTCCACCGCTTGCTGGTCGGTCAGATCCAATTCGGCATGGGCACGGGTGACGAGGTTGGTGTACCCCTTCACCCGCAGGGTGCGCGTCAGGGCGGAACCCACCAAGCCTCGGTGGCCGGCCACGTAGATCTGGGCGTTCAGGTCCATGGCCTTACTCGTGGTAGTCCATGGCCTTATAGCCGTGGCGCTTGACGAGTTCGTCGCGCTCGGCGGCCTTGAGGTCCTCGCGCACCATTTCCGCCACCAGTTCGTCAAAGCCGATCCTGGGTATCCAGCCCAATTTTGCCTTGGCCTTGGCGGGGTCCCCCAACAGGGTCTCCACTTCTGTCGGTCGGAAGTAGCGCGGGTCGACCAAGACGACGGGTTGCCCCAATTTCCCATGGGCCGAGGGTGAGTCTAGGAAACCTATTTCGTCTGCCCCTTCACCTTCCCAGCGGATTTCCATGCCGAGTTCCTTCGCGGCGGCGTTGACGAAGTCACGCACCGAGTACTGTATGCCGGTGGCGATGACGTAATCCTCGGGCGCGTCCTGCTGCAGCATGAGCCACTGCATCTCCACGTAGTCCCGGGCGTGGCCCCAGTCGCGCTTGGCATCCAAGTTGCCAAGATACAGGCAGTCCTGTAGCCCCAGCTTGATGCGGGCCAGCGCCCGGGTGATCTTGCGGGTGACGAAGGTCTCGCCCCGGATCGGCGACTCGTGGTTGAACAGGATGCCGTTGCAGGCATACATGCCGTAGGCCTCGCGGTAGTTGACCGTGATCCAGTAGGCGTAGAGCTTGGCCACTGCGTAGGGCGAGCGGGGGTAAAATGGGGTGGTCTCCTTCTGGGGCATGTCCCGGACCTTGCCGAAGAGCTCGGAGGTCGAGGCCTGATAGAACCGGGTCTTCTGCTCCAGCCCAAGGATGCGGATCGCTTCCAGCAGCCTGAGCGCGCCAAGGGCGTCGGAGTTGGCGGTGTATTCGGGTTCCTCGAAACTCACGGCTACATGGGACTGGGCGGCCAGGTTGTAGATCTCGTCGGGCCGCACCTGCTGAATGATGCGGATCAACGAGGAGGCATCGGTCAGGTCGCCGTGATGCAGGATGAAACGCCGGTTCTTCTCGTGCGGGTCCTGATAGAGGTGGTCGATGCGGTCGGTGTTGAACAGCGAGGTCCGGCGCTTGATGCCGTGCACCTCGTAGCCCTTGTCCAGCAGGAACTCCGCCAGGTAAGCACCGTCCTGGCCTGTCACACCCGTGATAAGGGCAGTTTTCATGTGTGTTGACGCTCCCAAATATTGGATGCCGTCAGAGTGTCATTTTCAAAATTGTACAGAAAATGCCCTCTATACCAAAAAATGATCGAGCCGGTCACAGATAACGCCATG
>JBJKSP010000237.1:0-21859 GCA_046703865.1 Thiobacillaceae bacterium | reverse complement strand
GCGGTATTGAGCAGTCCGCCGGGATCATTGCGCAGGTCCAGCACCAAACCCTTGAGGGGGCCACCGTTGCGCTTTTGAAGATCCTTGATGGCGCTGACCAGGGATTCACCCGTGTGCTCCTGGAACTGGGTGATGCGGACATAGCCGTAGCCCGGCTCCACCAGCTCGTATTTCACGCTCTTGATCTTGATCACGGCCCGGGTCACGGTGATCACCAAGGGTTTGGGCTCCCCCTTGCGCAGGATGGTGAGCGTGATCTTGGTCCCCGGCTTGCCGCGCATGTGCTTGACTGCATCATTCAGGGTCATGCCCTTCACCGGGGTGTCGTCCAGCTTGATGATGAGGTCGCCGCTCTTGATGCCGGCCTTGTAGGCAGGTGTGTCTTCGATGGGGGACACCACCTTCACGAACCCGTCCTCCATGCCCACCTCGATGCCCAGACCTCCGAATTCGCCCTGGGTCCCCACCTGCAGTTCCTTGAATTCGTCCGCGTCCAGATAGGCGGAATGGGGGTCCAGACCCGAAAGCATCCCATTGATGGCATCGGTGATGAGCTTCTTGTCGCTGACCGGCTCGACATAGTCGCTCTTGATCTTGCCGAAGATCTCAGTAAAGGCACGCAGTTGCTCAACTGGCAGGGGTTCGGATTCGTGCTCTGCAACGGCCGGGAAGTTCAGGGTCAGGGCCGCGCCCAGGATGATGCCGATCCCGATCAAGGTGAACTGCTTGAATTTTGAGAGTTTGTATTTCATTTACGATTCACCCAGGTAAGGGGATCAAAAGGACGTCCTTGGCGACGCAACTCGAAATAAAGTCCGGGTTGTTCCTGCCCACCGGTGTTACCCACCGCGGCGATGACATCGCCCGCGTGAACAGTGTCACCCGCTTGTTTATACAGGCTTTCATTATTGCTGTATAGGCTGAGATAGCCGCCACCGTGGTCGATGATGATCAGGTTACCGAATCCCCGCAGCCAATCTGCGAAGGCCACGCGGCCGCTGGCTACGGCATGTACATCCCCGCCTTCCGGGGCGCGGATGAACAGGCCTTTCCATGCGGGCCCGCCGCCCGCACGTGGCTGCCCATACCGGTCTATGATTTTGCCGGCCACCGGCAGGGCCAGCCTGCCTTTGAGCTTCGCGAAGGCATAGCCCGCGAGGCTCGCGTCGGCCACCCGATCTACGACCTGCCCCTTGGACCTTCGTTCACTTTTCAACCTGGCTTCTTCTGCCAGTTGGGCCAGCCGATCGATCAACAGGCTCAGTCGACGCTCATTGCGCACCATGGTGCTGACTTGATGTCGCTGGGTTCGGATCTGGCTGGAGAGCCTGGCGAGCACCGCCTGTCGCTTGGACTTCTCCGCCACCAGCTGCTTCTTCTGGCTAAGCTGCTTATCGCGGACCTGCTTCAGGCTGGCCTTCTGCCCCAGGAGTTGCGACTGCAGGTCCTGAAGGTGAGTCAACGTGGCGTGATAGTCGTTGATCAGGCCCGCCCGCGCGATGCCTACGTAACGGAGATATTCCAGATTGCGGGCGATGTCCGAGGGGTCCTTCCCGTTCAGGACCAGCCGTAGGGCATCGTCTCCCCCCTGGATGTAGCGCTGCTTGAGCAGCAGCCTCAGCCGCTGTTCCTGGTCCGCCAGATCCCGACTGACCTGGTCAGCGGAGCCTCGCAGTTTATCGATCTTGCGGCTGATCTGCCTCCGGCGGATCACCAGGTTGCGCAGGTTGCGGTTGACGTCGGAGATGCTGCGTTCCGAACTCTTAAGGGCATCGGCCGCGCCCGCGCGATCCTGGGAGGCATGCTCGATGTCCTTCTTGAGCTGTTCGATCCGGCCCCGCAGGTCCTGAAGCTCCTGTTTTCTGGTATCGAGTGCGGACCAGGCCAGACCGTAAAAGAACAACGTCAGCAGCAGGCAAAGCGTCCGCGCCACGACCTACGACCACGCCAGACGCGGCTCGGCCTGGTGCATGCCCGCGCTGTCCGACTCGAACTCGATCAGGGGGTGGCCGGTCATTTCCGGGGGTTGGGGCAGGCCCATCATCTTCAGCAAGGTGGGCGCGAGATCTTCCAAAGCGCCTCCACCCGAGACCCGGGCGGCGCGTCCAATGTAGATCAGAGGCACCAGGTTTGTGGTATGGGCGGTGTGGGGTTGAGCAATGGTGCTATCCTCCATGCACTCTGCATTGCCGTGGTCCGAGGTGACCAATACTTCGCCGCCGGTTTCGAGCATCGCGTCCACGACCCGGCCCACGCAGTGGTCCAGGGTTTCGATGGCCTTCTTCGTGGCGTCGAAATTTCCCGTATGCCCCACCATGTCGGCATTGGCATAATTGCAGATGGTAGCTTCGAAGCGACGACTCCTGATGGCCTCCACCAGCCGTTCGGTCACCTCTTCGGCACTCATTTCGGGCTTGAGGTCGTAAGTGGTCACATGTGGGGACGGCACCAGGATGCGCTCTTCGCCCGGATAGACGGTCTCCTCGCCGCCGTTGAAGAAGAAAGTGACATGGGCGTACTTCTCCGTTTCGGCAATGCGCAACTGGTGCAGCCCCAGGTTCGAGATGTATTCGCCGAAGCCGTTGCGGATGCGCTCGGGCGGAAAGGCGACGGGCAGATCAAACTCCTCGCTGTATCTGGTCAGCGTGCAGAAACGGGACAATGCCGGCACGCTTTCGCGCTCGAACTCCTTGAAACCCGGCTCCGTAAAGGCGCGGGTGAGCTGGCGTGCGCGATCGGAGCGGAAGTTCATGAACACCACGGCATCCCCGTCGCGTATGCGCACCGGCTCGGCTTCCGACGGGGCAATGACCGTGGGCTTGACGAATTCATCGGTCTCACCCCGGGCATAGGCCTGGTCCAGCGCCTCCAAAGCAGTCGGCGCCCGATATTCGGCCCGTCCCAGGGTGAGCATGTCGTAGGCTGCCTTCACCCTGGGCCATCTCCGGTCACGGTCCATGGCGTAATAGCGCCCGACGACGCTGGCGATCCGGCCCCGGCCCAGGCCGTCCAGATGATTCTGCAGACGCCTCAGATAGGTCTCGGCGCTCTTGGGCGGGGTGTCGCGGCCGTCCAGGAAGGCGTGCACGTAAAAGTCATCGATCGCAGAACGGGCGGCCATATCCGCCATGGCGTGGATATGGGTCTCGTGGCTATGAACACCGCCGTCGGAGATGAGCCCGAAGATATGCAGCGCCGAGCCCCGTTCCCTTACATGTTCGACCACGTCCTGCAGGGCCAGATTGCTGAAGAAATGTCCGGACTTGATGGCACGGTCGATTCGGGTAAATTCCTGATATACCACCCGCCCGGCACCGATGTTGAGATGTCCTACCTCGGAATTGCCCATCTGGCCGCCCGGCAGTCCGACGGCCGCCTCGGAGGCTTGTATCAGGGTGTGGGGATAGCGTTGCCACCAGTCGTCCCAGTGGGGTTTTCGGGCGGCGGCGACGGCATTGTGTGTAGTATCGGGACTGAAACCGAACCCATCGAGGATGATTAATAAAACGGGCTTAACAGCTGGAGGCATCAGAAGATTTTATTCTTAACAGGGCCATTTCCGGTAGGTATTTTAGTATATTTGAATACTGTGGAGTTGTACCGGCCGGTGAACATCGGACAAGAATGATTATCGCCCAAACGGAGCCAGCCATGAGTATGGAATCCAGCGAACTCATCGAAAAAGATGAACATATCGAACAAGCTTCTCGCGCCCTCAAGGCCATGTCCCACCCCCTGCGGCTGAAGATCCTCTGCGTGCTGGGTGACAAGGAGATCAGCGTACAGGACATCGTAGACAGCGTAGGCACCTCGCAGAGCAACATCTCCCAGCATTTGGCCATCCTACGGGACAAAGGTGTGCTGCGCACCCGAAAAGACGCCAATCGGGTCTACTACCGCGTCAGCGATACTCGCACCCTCCAACTCATCAGCATGATGCGGGACGTATTTTGCGGCTTTGCCAAATAACCGGGCGACACTTGGGGCGCCCCAGAAGTTCATCTTATATTGACATAAGAATTTTTGATGTTGTATATTAGACTTCACTAATACGTCCTGCGCTCCCGGCGAGAGTGGGGATGAACCATGAGCTTGGAGCGTGGATATGAACCGACTGTCCCTGCGGCGATGGGTCCTGACTGTCGCGCTATGCCTGACAACCCTGGGTGTCCGGGCTGAAACCCTCGATTTCAAACAATGCGTGGATGCGGCCCTGGCCCAGAATCCGGACATGGCCGTGAGCCAGGCGCAGATCCGACACGCAGAGGCCGCCTTGCGCCAGGCCGAGGGCCATCGACTGCCCCAGGTGAACCTGTCCCTAACCGCCACCAACACCAATGACGCCCTCAATGCCTTCGGCCTCAAGCTCTCCCAACGCAATGCAACCTTTGGCGATTTCGGGGCAGGAGAGTTCAATCCCCAAAATCCGGATGTGCTGTCCGTCGCCCCCCATGACCTGAACCACCCGGGCGCGGTGACCGATTACGACACCCGCATCGAGGTTCTGGTGCCGGTATACAACGGCGGCAAGGTGAAAAGCTATGTGGAGCAGGCCAAGGCCTATGCACGCGCCGCCCAGGCCGGAGACCGGCTGGCACGGCAACAGCTGATCAAGAACGTACTCATGGCCTACCAGGGTGTCCATACGGCGCGGGCCTATCTCAAGGTGACCGAAGAAGCGCGCGTGGCCGCCGAGGAATACGTGCGCATCACCGAAAAGATGCACCAACAGGGGATGGCGGTGAAGAGCGACGTACTCTCCGCCCACGTCAACCTGGAGGACGTCAAGGTGAAGCAGGCCGAGGCGCGGAACGCCGAGGCCGCCGCCCTGGACCAGCTCCATCTGCTATTGGGCAGGGACCTGTCCGAGCCTCTGGATGTGGGTCCCCCGGTCATGCCCACCATGCTCCCGGGCAGTGACGCCGAGTTGCGCCGCCAGGCCCTGGGGAACTATCCCGGTCTGCAGGCCCTGCATGACCGGATCGAAGGCGCGAAGGCCGCCGTGGAGGCCGCGCGTGCCGGCAGACGGCCCCAATTCAACCTCATGCTGCGCCAGGACTGGAACAACCAGAGCCTGGGCCTGGACGCCCCCTCCTACACCGTGGCTGGTGTTCTGTCCTGGTCCGCCTTCGACGGAGGCAGCGCCAAGGCCGAGGTGGACCGCTCCGAGGCTGCGCGTACGGAATTGGCCGCCAAGCTGCAGCAGGCCGAACACGGGATGGCCTATCAGGTGTCCCAGGCCAGACGCAAGGCCCTGGAGGCCGCTGACAAGATCACGGCCCGCCGACTGGCCGTGGAAGAGGCCCAGGAGGCCCAGCGCCTGGTCAAGTTACGCTATGAAAACGGCGTCGCCACGCTGGTGGAGCTTCTGGCCGCCCAAACCCAACTGGACAAGGCCAGGGCGGACCTGGTGGCCGCCCGTTACCAACTCGCCGTGCAACGCGCCGAGCTGAAGCGCGCCGTCGGCGTCCTCAATGCCGATCGACTGTGAGGAACAGGGAAATGAAGACCCGCACCCCCTCCATCACCCATCCCTTGATCCTGTTTATTGCCTTGGCCCTTGCTGGCTGCGGCGGTGAGGAGAAGACCCCGTCCGCCGCCACCCGGCACACCGTGCAGGCCCAGGTCAGCACCATCCAGCCGATGGAGACCATCACCACCACGCCCACACCCGGCACCGTCGTGGCAGAAGATTCGGTCCAGGTGGCCTCACGTCTGATGGGCTACATCAAGAACATCGCCGTGGTGGAAGGCCAGTCCGTGAAGGCGGGGCAGCGCCTGTTCACCATCGACCCCATGGACATCCAGGGCGCGGTCGAACAAGCCCGCCTGGGCCTCAAGCAGGCGGAGGACGCCCTTGCGGACGCCAAGGCGGATTTTGACCGTTTCGCCGCCCTGTACAAGGACGACGCGGTAACCCGGCAGCAGTACGAGAAGATGAGGCTCAACTACGAAATCGCCCGCTCCCGGGCCGCCCAGGCCGAGTCGGGGCTCACCACCGCCCAGGGGCAACTGAAGTACGCCGTGGTCACCTCCCCCATCGACGGCGTGGTCACACGCAAGCTGGCCACCGAGGGCGACATCGCCGCGCCCGGTCATCCGGTGCTGATGGTGGAGAACCCCGCCAAACTGCAGGTCCAGACCTCCGTGCCCGATACCATATTCAATACCCTCCGCCTGGGGCAATCCGTACAGGTGCAGGTGGATGGCCTGAATCGGGATCTCACCGCCAAGATCGCGCGCCTGTCGCCGGCGGCGGACCCGGTGAGCCACACCTATCTCGTGAAGCTGGACGTGGCCGCGCCGGGGCTCAAGAGCGGTGCCTTCGCCCGGGTGCTGTTCCCCGCCGGCAAGACCCTCATGCTGGCCGTGCCTCAAGCTGCCGTGCTCGACCGCGCCGGCATCACCGGGGTCTTCGTAGTGGACGACAAAGGGGTCGCAGAGTATCGGATGGTCCGCACCGGGCGCACAGCGGATGGCCGCGTAGAGATCCTTTCCGGCCTCAACCCCGGGGAGCGGGTGGTCACCGGCGACGCCGAGTCCCTGGACAACGGCGACCAAGTGGTTTCGACCTCGTCCAACGTCACCGACGCGCAGCCGAAGCCGCAGGAATAAGCCATGAGCGCCAACCCTGACAGCCCGATGAACATCGCGGGCAAACTGGCCAAGGCCTTTCTCACCTCCAAGCTCACCGTCCTCATGATCATCGCGGTGAGCTTGACGGGGATCCTGGCCCTGATGATCACACCCCGGGAGTACAACCCCCAGATCGTGGTGCCGGCGGCCAACATCATCGTCGCCAAGCCCGGGGCCAGCGCCGAAGAGATCCAGAACCTGGTGGTGCGGCCACTGGAAGCCATCATGAACGCCCAGTCCGGCGTGGACCATACCTTCGGCTACGCGGCCAACGACGTCGGCGTGGTGACGGTGCAGTTCAAGGTGGGCGAGAACCAGGAGGACTCCCTGGTCAAGCTCTACAACCAGCTCATGCAGAACATGGACCGTATCCCGCCCGGTGCCATGCAGCCGCTGGTCAAGCCCATCAACGTGGACGACGTGCCCATCATGACCCTGACGCTGAGCTCGTCCACCATGGACGACTTCCAGCAGCGCCAGGTGGCCCAGCGCCTGTTGGAGCAGTTGCGCAACGTCCCCGGGGTCTCCTTCACCCAGATCGTGGGTGGCCGGCCCCGCGCGGTGAACGTCTGGCTGGACCCGGCGCGCCTGGAGGCCGCCGGCCTGACCCTGGACCGGGTGGACCAGATGCTCCGGGGCGCCAACGTCTCGGCTCCCCTGGGCAAGCTCTACCGGGACAACAAGGTCCGGCCCCTGCGCATGAGCGGCTTTTTGGGCTCGGCCGACGAGGTGGGCAGGATCGTGGTGGGCGTTTCCACCGCGGGGCGGCCCGTGTACCTGAAGGACATCGCCCGCATCCAGGACGGCCCGGCCGAGACTGAAGATGCCTCCCGCTTCGCCTACGGCGCCGCCAGCCAGGGCAAATCCCGGAACGAAAGACCGGCCGTGACCCTGGCCATCGCCAAGAAGGCCGGCACCAACGCCGTGGTGGTGGCCAACGCCGTCCTGGCCAAACTCGATCAGCTGAAGAAACAGGCCGTCCCGGCCGGGGTGAACATCACCGTCACCCGAAACGACGGCGCCAAGGCCGACGAGGCGGTGAACGAACTGGTCATGCACCTCGGCATCGCCATCGGCTCCGTGGTGCTGATCCTCATCGTCTTCCTGGGCTGGCGCGAGGCGGGCATCGTCACCCTGACCGTGCCCCTGATCCTGTTCGTGGTCCTGGCGGTAGGGTTGGCGGCCGGGCAGACCATCAACCGCATCACACTGTTCGCCCTGATCCTGTCCCTGGGCCTGCTGGTGGATGCGGCCATCGTGGTGATCGAGAACATCCATCGCCACCTGCACCACGGTAATGGCCGGGACTTCGGCCAAACCCTTGTAGCCGCCACGAACGAGATCGGCAACCCCACCAACATCGCCACTATCGCGGTGATTTTGGCCTTCATCCCCATGGCCTTCGTCACGGGCATGATGGGCCCCTTCATGGCCCCCATCCCCTTCAACGTGCCGGTGGCCATGGTCGCCTCCATCCTGATCGCCTACATGGTGGTTCCGTGGGCGTCGAACCTCTGGCTCAGGCACAAGGCGGCCAAACAGGCCATGCTCCGCACCAAGCCCTTGGAGGAACAGGGCGCCCAAGGGCAGGATCCTCTGCACCGGTCCTATGTGGCGGTCATCACGCCACTGCTGGAATCGGGCGCCAAACGCACCATCACCTTCCTCATCGTGGGCGCCCTGCTGCTGGGGGCACTGCTCATGCCCGCCTGGCAGTTCATCCGTCCCTCCGGCCTGAACGGCCCCCTGTCGCCCCTGGGCGTGGAACTGAAGATGCTGCCCAACGACAACACCAACACCATGCTGCTCGAAGTGGACATGCCCGCGGGAACGGCCCTGGACGCCACCGGCCGGGTGGCGCGCGCGGTGGGCCGGGTGGTGGGCGACAACCCCTACGTGACCGACTACCAGACCTTTCTGGGCATGACCGCGCCCATCGACTTCGCCGCCCTGGTGCGGGGCGACCTGATCAAGCACGGCCAGAACCTGGCCCAGATCCGGGTGAACCTGATCGGCAAACACCATCGCAGCCAAACCTCCCACCAGATCGCCGCGCAGTTGAACACGGCCCTGGCAGGGGTGCGCAGCCGCTTCCCCGGCGCCCGGATCAAGCTCTACGAGACCCCGCCGGGCCCGCCCGTCCAGGCCCAGATCCTGGCCGAGCTCTACGGCCCGGACTACGACCGGCTGCGCACCGCCGCCCCCGAAGTGGAGGCCGCATTCAACCGAATCTACGGGATGATCAACGCCGACAACTCGGTCACCGCCAACGCCGAGAGTTTCCACGTCCACGTGGACAGCGAAAAGGCCATGCTCTCCGGCATCGCCCCGGCCCAGGTGGCGCAACTGCTACGCAACTACGTGAACGGCTTCTCCATCGGCACCCTGCACGCCACCGACGCCCGCGAACCCATCGACATCAAGGTGCGCCTGCCCCGGGCGCTGCGAGCCTCGCCCGACACCCTGCTGGCCCTGCGGGTGACCAACGCCCAAGGCAAGCAGGTGCCCCTGTCGTCCATCGCCACGGTGGAAAGGGTAGTGGAGACCAAACCCATCTACGACCGTGACCAGCACCCCATGGTCATGGTGGGGGGCGAACTGCTCAGTTCCAGCCCGGTCTACGCCGTGCTGGCCCTGGACAAGATGCTGGACGGCCGGCCCTTGAAGAACGGCGTCCGGTTCACCACCGGCAACCTGGGCTTTACCCAGGCGGCGCCGAAGGACGTGGTGGATTACACCCTGTTGTGGGGCGGTGAGATGCGTCTGACCCTGGACGTGTTCCGCGACCTGGGCTCCGCCTTCATCGTGGCCATCATCCTCATCTACCTGGTGCTGGTGGGTTATTACAAATCCTTCGCCCTGCCCTTGATCGTCATGGGCGCCATCCCCTTGACCCTGGTGGGTGTCTTCCCCGGCCACTGGGCCACCGGCCAGGCCTTCACCGCCACATCCATGATCGGCGTCATCGCCCTGGCCGGCATCGTGGTGCGCAACTCCCTGCTGCTCATCGACTTCATACTGGATTACCGCAAGCAGGGCTACAGCCTCAAGGAGGCGGTCATCGAGGCGGGCGCGGTGCGCTTCCGTCCGATCCTGCTCACCGCCCTGGCCATCATCCTGGGCTCGGCCATCATGATCACGGACCCGGTGTTCGGCGGCCTGGCGGTGAGCCTGATCTTCGGCACCTTCGCCTCCACCGTGCTGACCCTGATCGTCATCCCCTTGCTCTACTACCTGTGGCAGAGAAGGCTACAGACTTCCTGACCCATGGCAGTGCATCTTTGGAACCAAGACGGCGCTTGAGGCCACGCTGACCGACACCCATCTGCAACCCGACGAAAAGGAGTTTTCACCATGACCATCGAACGTATCGTGCGCATCGTCGCCGGCTTTTTCATCCTGCTCTCCCTGGGCCTGGCCCAGTTCACAGGGACCGTGGACCTGACCCGGGTGAGCTGGCTGTGGTTCACGGCCTTCGTGGGCCTGAACCTGTTCCAATCCGGCTTCACCAATCTCTGCCCCCTGGTGGGCATCCTAAAGAGACTGGGCTTCAAGGAAGCCGGCACCTCCTGCGCCTGACCGCGCCCCAGGGTAAACTAGCCGCCCTTCGAGGTACACGAGGACATCGGGATGGATTTCATCCAACACAACATCTGGCTGATCCTGCTGGCGATCCTGTCCGGATTCATGCTGGTGGGCCCCTCCTTCCGAGAGCGACTCTCCGGAGGCAAACAGGTGGGTCCCCAGGAAGCAGTCATGCTGTTCAACCACGAGGACGCCCTGGTGCTGGACGTGCGCGAGAGTTCGGAATATGCCGACGGCCACATTCCCAAGGCCAGACATATCCGCCTGGGGCAACTCAGGAACCGCATGAACGAACTGGAGAAGTTCAAGGCCAAACCCATCGTCTCGGTCTGCCGCACCGGCAACCGTTCTGGCTCCGCCTGCAGCGTCCTGCGCAAGGCCGGCTTCGAGAACATATACAACCTGGCGGGGGGAATGGTGGCCTGGGACCAGGCCGGACTGCCCAAGGAAAAATAGGCCCTTCCGCAGCGGGCCCCGGCGGGAATCCGTGCCGCAACAGACAAGTCGAAAGGAATGACATGCCGCAAGTGAAGATGTACTGCACCGCCGTCTGCCCCTACTGCAACATGGCAGAAAGGCTCCTGGCCAAGAAGGGGGTGACCGAGCTGGAAAAGATCCGGGTCGACGCGAACCCCTCGCAGCGCGAGGAGATGATGCGCCTCACGGGCCGCCGCACCGTCCCCCAGATCTTCATCGGTGACGTGCACGTGGGCGGCTTCGACGACCTCTCCGCCCTGGATGCCGCCGGCGAGCTGGAGCCCATGCTGGCTGCCTGAGCACCCCTTGAATTAGGCCCGTAAGACGCCACTTGGAATTCAACAGCCTGATTCGAGAGTCTTATGGAACTCGTCTGTCCCCGGTGCGGTGCCATCAACCGGGTACCCCCTCAACGCCTGCATGAACGCCCCAGATGCGGCAAATGCGGTGACGAGTTCCTGCCCGACCATCCCGTGGAGCTCGCCGCCCCGCACTTCGATCGCTTCATCGCCCGCAACGAGCTGCCGGTACTGGTAGACTTCTGGGCACCCTGGTGCGGACCCTGCAAGCAGTTCGCCCCGGTGTTCAGCCAAATGGCGACCCGGTACCGGGACCGGGTGCGCTTCGCCAAGGTCAACACGGAGGCCGAACAGGCCCTGGCTGCCCGGCATGGCATCCGCAGCATCCCCACCCTTGCCCTGTACAAGGCCGGTCGCGAGACGGACCGGGTGTCGGGGGCGATGGCCGCACCCCAGCTGGAGGCCTGGCTGCTGCGCCAGCTTTGACCGTGCGGCTCGGGCGGCGGTGTCCAAGCCGCTATAATGAGCCGATTTTCATCGTTCCAACCGGGAAACCAACATGACCGACCAACAGCCGCAGCAGCACCCACAACCGCAAGACCAGCCCCTTTTCAACATCGAGAAGATCTACGTCAAGGACCTCTCCTCAGAGGTCCCCAACGCACCCCAGGTCTTCCTGGAGCGGGACGCCCCACAGATCGACATGCAGATCAACACCGAGAGCGGGGCCATCGAGCAGGACATCTACCACACCGTGCTCACCCTCACGGTAAGCGCCAAGATCAAGGACAAGACCGCCTTCATGGTGGAACTCCAGCAGGCCGGCATCTTCCGCATCCAGAACCTGCCCAAGGAGGCGCTGGACGCCGCCCTGGCCATTGGCTGCCCCAACATCCTGTTCCCCTATGCCAGGGAGGCGGTGTCCGATGCCGTGCTCAAGGCCGGCTTTCCGCCGCTGGTGCTCCAGCCCGTGAACTTCGAACTGCTGTACATGCAGCAGCAACAGGCCAAGGTCGCGGGCCAGCAACCCAACTGACCCATCCGTCCGCCCACCCATGAAGATCGGCGTACTGGGGGCCGGCGCATGGGGGACGGCCCTGGCCGTGCGCCTGACCGGCCACGCCGGGGTCAGCCTGTGGGCACGCAATCGCGAGCGGGCGCACTCGATGGCGGCGGAGGGTGCCAACAGCCGCTATCTCCCCGGCATCGCCCTGCCCAAGTCCCTAGGCATCACCTCCGACCTCACCCGGACCTGCGCCGAGGCCGACTACCTTATCGCCGCCGTCCCCACCGGCGGCTTCCGCAGCCTGCTCAGGCAATTGCGCTCGGCCGGACATGTCCGGCCCCTGATCTGGCTTTGCAAGGGCTTCGAGGCGGGCTCCATGCAACTGCCCCATCAGGTCGTGGCCGAGGAATGGCCGGATGATGCCCTCAGCGGCGGGCTCTCCGGTCCCAGTTTCGCCCTGGAAGTGGGCCGGGGACTGCCGACCGCCCTGACCCTGGTCGCCCGCGACGCGGATTTCGCCCGGCGGGCTGCGGCCGACCTGCACAGCACCACCCTGCGCCTTTATTCGAACACGGATGTGGTCGGCGTGGAGGTGGGCGGGGCGGTCAAGAACGTCATCGCCATCGCCGCGGGGGTGTCCGACGGCCTCAGTTTCGGCCTCAACGCCCGCGCCGCCCTGATCACACGGGGACTGGCCGAAATGACCCGGCTTGGGGTGGGCCTGGGGGGCGCCATGGAGACCTTCCTGGGCCTGTCCGGGGTGGGCGACCTGATCCTCACCTGTACCGGTGACCTGTCCCGCAACCGTCAGGTGGGGTTGCGACTGGCCACGGGCGAGGGCCTGGAAGGAATCCTGCGCGCCCTCGGCCACGTGGCCGAGGGCGTGACCACGGCAGGCGAAGTCAGCCGGCTGGCGCAGTCGATGCAGGTGGACATGCCCATCACCCGTACGGTCCAGCGCATGCTCGGCCAGGAGCTCTCGCCCCGGCAGGCGGTGGCGGCCCTGCTGAACCGTGAACTCAAGGATGAGGGGGTGTGATCCTGGCAGGTCCGCCCTGCGCTTATCCCGGACGGGTGGCTGCACCCGTGAAACCCAGCTGCCGCCATCCCTCGTAGACCGCCACGGCCACGGCATTGGACAGATTCAGGCTGCGGTTGCCCGGTCGCATGGGCAGGCGCAGGCGCCGGTCTTTAGGGATGCTCTCCAGGATCTCCGGCGGCAGGCCCCGGGTTTCCGGACCGAACACCAGGGCGTCGCCCTCGCCATAGCGCATGTCCGCATAGGGCCGGACGGCGCGTGTGGTAAAGGCGATGAAACGCCGGTCCGCTAGCCTGGTCAGGAGCGCAGCCCAGTCTTGGTGCACCTCCACCTGGGCGTATTCGCGGTAGTCCAGGCCGGCGCGCCGCATGTATCGGTCAGCCAGGGAAAACCCCAGGGGCCGCACCAGATGCAGGCGGCATCCGGTGTTGACGGCCAGGCGCATGACGTTGCCGGTATTCGGTGGAATCTCCGGTTGATACAGGACGATCTCGAACATGGTAGAAAACGCCAAATCGATAATGGGGCACGGCCTCGCGATGGCCGACTCCGGGATTGTGTTTGAAGCCGGTTTTGAACTCTAATCAAGAAAGAATCCTAGGAGGAGTGCATGAGCAACCCCAAGAACGGCCGTATTTCCATCAACATCATCATGGTGATCCTCATCCTGGGCATCCTCGCCGCCGTCGCCCTGCCCCACTACCTGGAACAACAACACAAGGCACGCCGCTACAAGGTCCAGGCCTGGGCCAGCGCATTGCGCTCTGGCCTGGCCATCGCCCACGCGGCGGCCCAGGTCTACGGCCAGACCGGTACCACGGGCAGCGTGATCCTGGAAAACGAAGCCGTCTCCCTGGTCAACGGCTATCCCGATGTTGGGATCAGGCCGGAGGACAGCAGTATCCTGGTCGCGGCCAAGATCGGCACCAAGGACGCCGGGATGGAACTGAGTGCGGACGGTGCCACGCTGACCCTGGCCGTGGCTGATGACCATACACCGCGGGCGAACTGCCACGCCAGTTACACCGAGGCCACAAGCCCAGAGACACCGCCCACCATCGTCGTTGTCCTGGCCGGCTGCTGACTCCCTTCCCCGCTATCGGCACCCGAGACCCACCCCGTGCTGGGCTAAACTGCGGGCAACGCATCTTGTCATAACGAGACTCATGGTCCCCCATCTCACCACCGCCCTCACCGGTCCCCTGCAGGACCTGGAAAAGCACGTCATCGCGGCCCAGCCCGCCATCGAACATTGGCTGCGGATGCAATGGCAGGAGCACGCCGCACCCTTCTACTCCTCGGTGGACCTGCGCAACGCCGGGTTCAAACTGGCCCCCGTGGACACCAATTTGTTCCCGGGAGGCTTCAACAACCTGAACCCGTCCTTCATGCCCCTGGCGGTCCAGGCGGCCCAGATGGCGGTGGAAAAGATGTGCGCCACGGCCCAGCGCTTTCTGATCATCCCGGAAAACCACACCCGCAACCTCTATTACCTGCAGAATGTGGCCGCCCTGGCGGATATCCTCCGCAAGACCGGCCTCCAGGTGCGCATCGGCAGCCTCATCCCGGACCTGGACCAGTCCCTGATCCTGGACCTGCCCGACGGCCAGGTGATCAAGCTGGAACCGATCCGACGCGAGGGCGACCGCCTCAAGCTGGGGGAATTCGATCCCTGCGCGGTACTGCTCAACAACGACCTGTCCGGGGGTGTCCCGGCAATCCTCAGGGGCCTGGATCCCGGCCAGACCATGCTTCCCCCCCTGCATGCCGGCTGGGCGGTACGGCGAAAATCCAACCATTTCCGCGCCTACGAGGATCTGGCCACCGCCTTCGGGCGTCTGGTGGACGTCGATCCCTGGCTCATCAGCCCATACTTCTCGTGGTGCGGCGGCGTGGATTTCCGAGCGCGCCAGGGGGAAGATTGCCTGGCCGCCCACGTGGACGAACTGCTCCGGGACATACGACGCAAGTACACAGAGTACGGGATCGACCGGGATCCCTTCGTCATCGTCAAGGCCGATGCCGGCACCTACGGCATGGGCATCATGACCGTCAAGTCCGCCGAGGACGTACGCGAACTCAACCGCCGAGAACGCAACAAGATGGCCGTCGTGAAGGAAGGTCTGACGGTGAACCAGGTGCTCATCCAGGAGGGCGTCTACACTTTCGAGTCCATCAACGAGGCAGTGGCCGAGCCGGTGGTCTACATGATCGACCACTTCGTCGTCGGCGGCTTCTACCGGGTCCATACCGGCCGCGGACCGGATGAGAACCTGAACGCCCCCGGCATGCACTTCGTCCCCCTGGCCTTCGACCAGGCCTGCACCCTGCCGGATGCCGGCGACCGGCCGGACGCACCCGTGAACCGCTTCTACACCTACGGCGTGCTGGCGCGCCTGGCGGCCCTGGCCGCAGCCATCGAACTGGAGGACACGGACCCCGAGTTCCACCCCGAGGTGAGGCTGTGATGGACATCCTGGTGGTCGCCGACGCCCTGGCATCCTTCAAGATCTACAAGGACAGCACCTACGCCGTGATGGGTGAGGCCGACCGGCGCGGCCACGCCCTTTGGGCCTGCGAGCCCCGGGACCTGGCCTGGAAGGAGGGCGGGATCGCATGCCGTGCGGCGCGCGTCGCGCTCACTGGCAGGAAACCGGACTGGTTCGCCCTTGAAACCCACGAGTGGCGCGACCTGAAGGCCTTTTCCGCGGTGCTCATGCGCAAGGATCCGCCCTTCGACCAGGAATATCTCTACGCCACCTACCTCCTGGAACTGGCCGAAGCCGAAGGGGCACGGGTGTTCAACAAGGCCCGCGCCCTGCGCGACTTCAACGAGAAGCTCGCCATCGCCCGCTTTCCCCGGTTCACCGTACCGACCCTGGTCACCTCCAGGGCCAAAGAGATTCGGGCCTTTTTGGCCGAACAGGGGGACGTGGTGCTCAAGCCCCTCAACGCCATGGGCGGGGCCTCCGTATTTCGGCTCCGGCCCGGCGATCCCAACATCGGCGTGGTCATCGAGACCCTGACCGGACACGGGACCGGCATGGTCATGGCCCAGCGCTACATCCCGGAGATCACGGACGGCGACAAGCGCATCCTGCTCATCGACGGCGAGGCGGTACCCTATTGCCTGGCCCGCATCCCCGCCCCGGGCGAGACCCGGGGCAACCTGGCCGCCGGCGGAAGCGGGGTGGCACACTCCCTCACCCCACGGGACCGTGAGATCGCCGAGGCCCTGGGTCCCGCCCTGAAGGCGGCAGGCCTGTTCCTGGTGGGTCTGGACGTCATCGGGGACTGGCTCACCGAGGTGAACGTCACCAGCCCCACCTGTTTCCGGGAGATCACGGATCAAACCGGCTTCAATGTGGCGGGGATGTTCATGGACCGACTGGAGCAAGTCACCGCGGCCACGGTCGACGCCTCATAGCCAGGCCCTCAGGACCGCCTCCAGCGCCTGCTCGCTCACGGGTATCGCCAGGGCCGCATCGATGCGGAAGCGCTGCCGCACCTTGTCCAGGGCCTCCTGGTGCTGAGGATCGTAGAAGACCAGGGTCTTCACGTCCGACAACGATTGGGCCGTGGCCAACAGGGACTCCAGGTTGCTGACGCGGTCGCGGAAATCCGGTTGGTAATAGAAATCGGCCACGATCACCTGCGGCCTTTCCCTGCGCACCAGGGCGCTCGCCTTACGCACGGAGAATTCGCTCAATACCCGAAAGCCCAGCCGCTCATAGACGGGCTTCAACCCGGTATGGGCCAGAAACTCCACGACGGCCAGCAAGGTCTTGGGCGGCTGATCCGTCATATCACCAGGATCAACAGGCCCACGGTCAACAGCAGGATCCCCGCCATGACCACGCGGGTGTCGGGCTGTCGCACCTTGTGCCGTATCTCCAGTTGAACGGACCCCAGTGTGATGTTCGGCACCGTGATGGGCGCCAGCTCCAAGCGGTAGTCGGCGGTCCGGGGCACGTTCAGGAACAGCAACCGCTCCTTGAAGGTGGGACTGGGATCGGAGCCCGCCGACAGGGTGAAGGTGAGCGGCTGAGCCTTGTTGCCGTTCTGATAGAGGGTTGCCGCATAGCGGTCCCGCAAGGGCTCTTCGTCCCGGCTGTTAGGCGCCAGGCTGCCCTGGGCCTGTAAGGCCAGTCCCACGGGGCCCTGGTCCGGCGTCAGGCGAAAGACCGGTGACCGATAAACGCCCTTTTCGTCGGCCCGCATGGGCAGGCTCTGGGTCGAACCGCCGGTGTAGAGGACGGTGTAGAACCAGTACGCCGGCCCTATCAACAGGCCGGTCACGATCATGAGTAATGAAAACAGTTTAACCACGGAACTCCTGCAAGAAGATTAAGTGCGATGGACGAACAAGGGGTGCAGCAGCCCTTTACGCGAACTTTTGGGGTCAGGCCTTCCGGGTAGAATCGGGTGCGTGTACTCCGACGAGAACGGCCATTTTCTTGATCCTTGCTCAATGGAACGATGAAATTTCGGGCATCCGCCTGCCCTCCCCCGATGCCGGGGCGATCCTATTTTAACCTCCGGACGAGGCCTCCTCCGCGAGGCCGTGCGAGATAGGTCGGGCCAATGCCGCCCGCCCGCTGATGCTACAAACGCTTGTGCCGTTTCAGGTGCTGCAGGACCAGGGTGGCCACCTGGACCCGGTTGTGGAAATTGAGCTTCTGCATGATGTTGGCCAAATGGTTGCGGACGGTGTTGTCGGACAGATTGAGCTTGGCGCCGATCACCTTGTTGCTGTAGCCCTGGGCCACCAGCTCGGCGATCTCCATCTCCCTTTGGGACAGTTTGGCCAGGGGGTCATCGGTGTCGCCCCGGGAAATCTTCTGCAGCACATGGGGAGGAAAGGCACCGGCATCCTGGAGCACGATGCCGATGGCGTGCACGATTTGCTCGCTGTCCGAGGACTTGAGCAGATAGCCGTCGACCCCGGTATCGATGGCGGCGCGGATCTCCTCGTCCGCATCCTCCACCGTGAGGATGATCACCTTCATACCCTTGGACTTGAGATCCGGCACCACGTCCAGACCGTCTCCGTCCGGCAGGGAACGGTCAACGATGGCCACGTCTGCGCTGCCGCCGCCTTCCAGCCAGGCATGCAATGCCGCCAGATCGGCGCACTCCGCGGCCACGCTGAAACTTTCCTCGCCTTCCAATGAACGCTTGAGGCCCAGGCGCAGGAGGGGATGGTCATCGAGGATGAGCACGCGTACGGGATTCATGGTCTCCGGTCCTTTGGTGGTTTTGTACTAGCATCATAGCCGAGGGCTCGGCGCCTGACAGCCCTCTCCGCACAAGGGTTTTCGTGCCGATTGGCAACGGCGCAGCCGGCGACGGCCGAAGCTGACCGCACGCTAAGCCTCATACCCCCAATCGAACACGGTATGGCAAAGGATTGCGGTGTATCGAAGAACGACGGTATCCAGGAGAGGCTGCACTCGTCCGGATCGGGGCATATGGCTCAATCCAGGGCCAGGTATTCCACCGAAAGGATTTCCAATTCTCTGACGCCTCCGGGGATTGGGCACCTTACCGTGTCCCCCTCCCGGGCCTTGATCAGCGTCCTGGCCAGGGGCGATATCCATGAGATGCGTCCACGCGCGGGCTCCGCCTCATCGATGCCCACGATGGCGTAGGTGTTCGTATCGCCCGTTTCATCCCTTACCGTCACGGTGGCGCCGAAAAAAATCTGGTCCGTGACTTCGCGCCCGGCGGGGTCCACCACGACCGCGTGTTCGATGCGCTTGGTCAGAAATCGGATGCGCCGGTCGATTTCCCTCAGCCGTTTCTTGCCGTAGATGTAGTCGCCGTTCTCCGAACGGTCGCCGTTACTGGCGGCCCAAGCCACCACGTTCACCACTTCCGGCCGCTCCACCTTGACCAGATGCGCCAATTCCGAGGTCATGCCGGCGTATCCCGCGGGGGTCATGTAATTCTTGGTCCCCACGGGGAGATCCGAGACCCGTTCCTCGTCTTCCTCGGATTCCGGCGTCGGCTCACGCGTAAAGGCCTTGTTCATTCATCTTCACGCGGCGGTTTCCCGTCGTAGACCAGGCTCCTGCGCTGTTGCAGGTAAAAATCGCGGGTGAACTCGTAGGGATCCAGGGCCGCAGCCTCAACCACCCGCTCGGCCTCCAGCAGGTCCGCCCGACGGCTGATCACGCGCACTAAGGCGGTACGGTTGCGCACGCCGACGCGTTCGATGTGGCGTACCGGATCGGTATAGTTGTTGTCGACGAAGAAGCCCACGGTATCCCGGAAGTCACTGGGTCCGAAGAACGGCAAGACCAGATACGGCCCCGTGTGGATGCCCCAGTAGCCCAGGGTCTGACCGAAATCCTCGTCGTTCTTGACAAGACGCATCTCCGAAGCCACATCGAAGAACCCGAACAGCCCGAAAGTGGAGTTGAAGCTCAGGCGCAGGAAGTCCGAGGTCGCGTTCCGAATCTTGAACTGGAGCAGATCGTTGGTGAAGACCGTGACGTCGCCCAGATTGGCGAAGAAATTGTGCACGCCAGTTGCCACGAACCGGGGGGTAACGGCCTTGTACGCCTTGGCCACCGGTTTCGTAACGGCCCGGTCCACCTTATCGTTGAAAGAATAGATGGCCCGGTTCATGGGCTCCAAAGGGTCCCTCGGGTCCCCGTTGGTGGTGGCACACCCCCCGATTGCCACCAGACTCGTCAAAAGGATTGCATGGATATGGCGCATGTTGACCACTTGGTTATTCAGCCCCGACAAAATAACGGCAGAGGTACAAGTGTACTTGAGGTCAGGACCGAAATAGTATGAACCCGACCCTTCCATTCAGTGCGGAAAGGGCCACCGTTGCCCCTTTACAAGGCATGACGGCCTAAGTATGATCTCGCCTCTCTTGCGGGGGTATAGCTCAGCTGGGAGAGCGCTTGCATGGCATGCAAGAGGTCAGCGGTTCGATCCCGCTTACCTCCACCAGAATCGCCGAGACGCGGCCCTGACGCGCCTTAAGTTTTCGGTCCCTATCGTCTAGTGGCCTAGGACACCGCCCTTTCACGGCGGTAACAGGGGTTCGACTCCCCTTGGGGACGCCAAGCACATCAAGGGCTTACTGAAACGTAAGCCCTTTTTCTTTGCCCGTGTCCCTTAATTGTCCCCAACAGGTCACTGAGCACACGCTTCCCAGCTGACGCCACAATGACTAGCCGAACAGGCTGAACGCCAGCACCGCAAGGATCAGCAGGCTGATGAGGACGAAGACGGGATCGCGCAGGACGCGGAAGATCCAAACGGTGAGACCGACACGCACCAGCTGCAGTGCGGTCAACAAGATCAGGCCCATCTGGATGATGCTTCGGCCCGACAGGCTTTCCGCCCCGTGCAGGACCCCGTGCAGCGTGCGCAGATCATTCGGCACCCCCCTGAATGCGTGGTAATGCACCGGTGCAGTGCCGACGTGCAGCAGATAGCGCACGCCCCCTACCGCGACCAGGATACCGGCCATGAATACTCCGGTGACGAGCACCTTGCCGATGAGGGTCTTGAGCCGAGTCGCCTGATCTGTCATGTCGAGCCTCCGACCAGGCTGAAAAAGCCGTCGTACACCATCTCGATTCCGAGGGCGAGGATCACCAGGCTGAATATCATGCGCAGCCCGTGGCTGTTCGCTCCGTTGAGTACCCTGGCACCGGTCAGCGCACCGACCAGCACGCCCAACATGACCGGCATGGTCAGCCCGGGATCGATGTAGCCATGCGCGAAATACACACCCGCGCTCGCCGCCGCCGTGATACCGATCATGAAATTGCTGGTCGTGGTCGAGACCTTGTAGGGCAGTCGCATGGCCTGGTCCATGGCCAGCACCTTCACGGCGCCGGAGCCGATGCCCAGCAGACCGGAGAGGGTTCCGGCCACCCCCATCAAGCCGAATGCCGCCGGCACGTTGTAGACACGGTAGTGGTTCACGCCGCCGGGCGTGGGATAACTGTCCTCCATCCGCAGTCGCACCGCCCACGGGTGGGAGGGATGGTCGGGCTGGCTGTCATCCTTACGCTGGAAGGACAAGTAGGCGGACACGAGCAAGACCACCCCGAAGATGATGGAGATGGGACCGGCGCTCAACATTGCGGCTACGAAGGCACCTACCAGCGCACCCAGCACTGCGGCGACTTCGAGAAACATGCCCACGCGCAGGTTTGTATATCCCTCGCGGATGAAAGCGGCGGCGGCGCCCGAAGAGGTCGCGATCACCGAGACGAGGGAGGCGCCCATGGCGTAATGGATATTCACGTGGAACAACAGGACCAGGACCGGGACCAGCACCACACCGCCGCCCAGCCCGGTGAGAGAACCCAGCATCCCGGCACCATAGGAGACGAGGAACAGGGAAGACGAAAACGCATACGTATCCACGCACGCTCCGCAGGGTGAAATTCAAAAAGAGGCCGTCTGTCGGACGATGAGCACCGGCCCGGGAGAGGCGCCGGCAACCCGCCCGGACGTGCTGCCGACCAGCATGCGTTCCACGGGGTTGAGCCCGCGGCGTCCGATGACGATCAGATCTGAACCGGTTTCCGCCGCCGTGTCCAGGATCGCCCGATAGGGCTTGCCTTCCGAGACGACCCGTCCGGTCGCCTGGGCACCGGCGGCGCGGATGACCGACAGCGACCGCTCCACGTTGGCCGCTGCCGCGCCCTCATCCGTCGCATGCACCATGTGATGTTCCGCCACCGAGACCACGGTCAGCGGCAAGGCGTAATGGACTGCGAGGGCCGCCGCCACGGCCGTGGCACGTTCGCTGTGGGCGGAACCGTCTGTGGCCAGGAC
>JBJKSP010000236.1:0-6884 GCA_046703865.1 Thiobacillaceae bacterium | reverse complement strand
CAGCCAGGACGCGGTGGGCCAGGTCATAGGCGCCGCGTGACTCGATCTTGCGCACGGCGGCGAGCAGCTCGGGGGCGTCGATCTTGGCGATGGGCCGGTGGCCCAGGTCGGGGAAGATGTTGCCCTCCAGGCGGCGCCCTACGTCCTTGGCGTGGGTCTTGACCCAGGTGTGCACCTGTTTGCCGAACCACTCCCGCGCCACGGCCTCGAAGCTGTTTTCGGCGGCGAGCTTCCGGGCACGTTTCTCGGCCTTGCGGGCCTCGCCCGGGTCCAGGCCGTCGGCCAGGAGCTTCCGGGCCTCGTCGCGCTTCCGGCGCGCCTCCTTCAGACTCAGCTCGGGGTAGACCCCCAGGGCCAGCACCTTCTCCTTGCCAGCGTAGCGGTACTTCAGGCGCCAGTAGCGGGTGTCGCCGGGGTTGATGAGCAGGAACATGCCCAGGCCGTCGGAGAGCTTCACGGGCTTGTCCTCAGGCTTGGCGTTGCGTATGGCGCGGTCGGTCAAACGGTCGATCTCGGGCATTGGGGGTATCTCCGCAGCAGGTTGATTTTGTACCCCCTGAAATACCCCCACTTGAGGCCGGATTCTGGGGGTACTTACCGGAACGCTACGGAACTCACTATAGACGAAAAAGCCCGCTTTGTGCTGGCTTAGTGGACTTTTGCGGAACAGTGTGGAATGTTTTTTGGCGGAAGCGGTGAGATTCGAACTCACGAAGGGTTGCCCCTTGCCGGTTTTCAAGACCGGTGCCTTAAACCGCTCGGCCACGCTTCCTTGTTGGTTGGGCATCGATCCGCCCGAGAGGCGCCTATTTTAACCGTACGGCATTGATAAAGATGGGTGACTCAGTCTCGACACCTCAGGCGGCACACCGAAGGTGGTAATCGAACGTAAGCCTCAGAAGATCGCGAATCCGTCTTCCACCCCTTGATGACGGACAGTCGGGAGGAGAAAGGGAAGCCGCTCCTTTCGTCGTCTCATCCCGACCCTCCGCCGTCAAAGGCATGGGAAAGCCTTACAGCCGGGCAGGTCGATGGACCCGCCGGCAAGGCCGATATCAATGAATCAGCTGCGCTCGTCCAGCCACTTCCCGACCGCGGGGGGGACGGTCTTCTGGGCCCTGCCGCTGACATAGATGCCGATGTGGCCGCCGGGGAAGGACAGCTCGGTGTAGTCCCGGGTGCCCACCTTGCGGCGCAGGGCACGGGAGGCCTCGGGCGGCACCAGGTGGTCCTGCTCGGCATAGATGTTGAGCACCGGCATGGTGACGTTCTTGAGGCTCACGGGTTCGCCGATTTCCAGTCCGCCCTTGAGCAGCTTGTTGTCCTGGTAGAAGTCCTTGATGAACTGGCGGAAGGCCTCGCCGGCCTGGTCGGGGCTGTCGAAGATCCACTTTTCCATGCGCAGGAAGTTCTTGAGCGCCTCGGGATCGTCCATGGTGTCCAGAAGGCCCAGGTATTTCTGGCCCATCAACTGGTAGGGCTTGAGATTCAGGAAGGTCCAGTTGAGCATCTCGCCGGGGATGTTGCCCAGGGTGTCCACCAGCATGTCTACGTCCACCTGCTGCACCCAGTGGGAGAGCATGTTGCCGGGGGTCTGGAAGTCCACGGGCGTGACCATGGTCACCAGGTTCTTCACCTTGTCCGGATGCAAGGCGGCATAGCACAAGGAAAAGGTGCCGCCCTGGCAGATGCCCAACAGGTTGATCTTGTCCACCCCGCGCCGCTCCTGCAGGACGTCCACGCAGCGGTCGATGTAGCCGTTGATGTAATCGTCCAGGGTCAGGTAGCGGTCGGCCCGGTCCGGGTAGCCCCAGTCGATCAGGTACACGTCCTGGCCGGCATCCAGCAGGCCTTTGACGGTGGAGCGGTTTTCCTGGATGTCCGCCATGTAGGGCCGGTTCACCAGGGCGTAGACGATGAGCAGGGGAACCCGGTTCTGCACCTTGCTGGCGGGCGGCTGGAAGCGGAACAGGGTCAGCTTGTCCTCGCTGTAGACGGCCGTCTTGGGCGTGACCCCGGTGGTGATCTCGCCCACCTCGGCGAGGTTCTTGATGCCGTGGGTCAGCTTCTGCGTATAGGCCATCAGCTCCTGCATCACGGCGTCGGGGCGCATGTCGAAGTTGCTCATTTACGGGTTCCTCCAGTCTTTTTCTGGGCGCTCTTGGGCGCGGCAGGTGCGCGGGTCGAGGTGCGCCGCTGGGGGGCTTTCTTGGCGGCGGCGGTCTTGCGGGCCGTGCCGGCCGTGGTGGCGGTCTTGGCCGCCGGCGCGGTCTCCTCCTTCTCTGCACTCGGCTGGATCTCGCGCAGACGCATGGCCTCCAGCTGTTCCTGGATGGCCTTGAGCTCCCTGCGCAACCGGATGTTCTCACGGCGCAGTTCCTGCTGGCGGCATTGCAGGGTACTGATCTCGGCGCGGCTGGGCATGTGCATGGCTTCCAGGCCCTGGTCCACCAGGCGCGCGAGTTGGTGCTTCAGGGCCATCAGCGAATTGACCAAGCGGCCGTAGAGTTCCTGGTATTCCTGAGTCATGACGTAGCGGGCGTAAGCCCCCTCCGACATCTCCACCCAGCCGTCGTAGACCTCGCGCAGGGAACCGTAGCCCTCGCCCTCCATGGCCCGGGCCTGGAGAGACTGCTGGAAGTCCCCGGCGGTCTCCATGGCCAGCTTGCCGAAGGCCGTCTGGTAAGCCTGCAGGGTGGCACCGTAGTCCATGCCCAGCTGCGTCAGGCGCTGGTATTGCTCCTGGAACTCGCGGGTATAGCCCACCGCGGGAATGGACAGGAAACGGTTCATCTGGGCGCGCAGGTCGCCCGGGACGCCCTCCGGGTGGAAGGCCTGGGTGAAGTCGCCGGGCATGGGCATGAGGCTCGCAGCCAGGCGGTGCCAGGTATCCATGGGCAGATCCCAGAAGGCCATCATGTCCTTGAACTGGGGATCGGGGCGCGCGCCCCCCTGAAACCAGTCCGCCCAGCCCTGCTGCATCTGTTCGAACCAGCCGTTCAGGACATCCATGCCCTTGTCCTTGCCGGTGGTGCCGGCGGCAAGGCGTTCGGCCATGCCGAAGTAGCCCCGCGCCAGGTCCATCATCTTGTCGAACACATCCCGGCCGGCGGGGGGTGTCATAGGAGCGACCGCCTGCCACCATTGAGCGATGCCGTCCGCCCAGGGGTTCTTGGGTGCCTCCGGGGCCTTCATCCCCGTTCCGGTCAATTCGGCCCAGGACTGCCAATATTTCTGCTGGGCATCGAGCCATCCATCCAACCAGTTCTTGCTTGTATCACCCATGGCTCACCTCATCCAGATGGAAAATCTGAATCAAGATATTGTGCGCCGCACCATACCCTGTCAAGCATAAAATTTTGCGTAGCAACATTTTTTTGCAGAGCAACATTACAATATGCGCCCTACAGCCTGTTGGGCTGGGTACCCACATGGCATCAGACCCGACAGGCTGCAAGGGGGAAACCACGGAGTCAGTCGCGGGGGGGAATTGCCCACCGGTACGGCCTCTTAGCAAGGAGAACGATTCATGCAAGACGAAGTCGTCATCGTTGCCGCATGCCGAACGGCAGTCGGCAATTTCGGCGGGGCGTTATCGAACACCACCGCCAGCGAAATGGGCGCCAAGGTCATCCAAGCCCTGCTGGAACGCTCGGGACTCAAACCCGGGCAGATCGACGAAGTGATCATGGGCCAGGTGCTTCAGGCAGGGATGGGTCAGAACCCTGCCCGGCAGGCCGCCCTGCGGGCAGGACTGCCCGATACCGTGTCCGCCCTGACCGTCAACAAAGTCTGCGGGTCCGGCCTGAAGGCCGTGCATCTGGCCGCCCAGGCAGTACAGACCGGAGATTCCGGCATCGTCGTCGCCGGCGGGCAGGAGAACATGAGCCTGGCGCCCCACGTGCTGCCCCACTCCCGCGCCGGCCAGCGCATGGGCAACTGGGATCTGGTGGATACCATGGTCCAGGACGGCCTGTGGTGCAGCTTCAACGAGTGCCACATGGGCGTCACCGCCGAGAACATCGCCACCAAGTACGAGTTCAGCCGTGCTGAGCAGGATCTGTTCGCGGCCACCTCCCAGCAGCGCACCGAAGCCGCCCAGAAGGCGGGTAATTTCGACGCCGAGATCATCCCGATCGAGATCCCCCAGCGCAAGGGCGATCCCATCGTATTCGCACGGGACGAATTCCCGCGCACGGGCACCACCCCCGAAACCCTGGCCAAACTCAAGCCCGCCTTCAAGAAGGACGGCACCGTGACCGCCGGCAACGCCTCGGGCATCAACGATGGCGCCGCCGGCGTGGTGGTCATGTCCGCCGCACGCGCCAGCGAGTTGGGATTGACCCCCATGGCCCGCATCGTCGCGTTCGGCAGCGCCGGGGTCGATCCGGCCATCATGGGTACGGGCCCCATCCCCGCCGTGCACAAATGCCTGGCCCGCGCCGGTTGGTCGGTCGAGGACCTGGAGATGATTGAGGCCAACGAGGCCTTCGCGGCTCAGGCCCTGTCGGTGAACAAGGAGCTGGGATTCGACCCGGTGAAGGTCAACGTGAGTGGCGGCGCCATCGCCATCGGCCATCCCATCGGTGCCTCCGGCGCCCGCATCCTGGTGACCCTGCTCTACGGCATGCGGCGCACGGGCGTCAGAAAAGGCCTGGCGACCCTGTGCATCGGCGGCGGCCAGGGCGTGGCCATGGCAATCGAACGCATTTGATGAAAGGACAAGGCATATGAAAGCTCTAGAGGGCAAGGTCGCCCTGGTCACGGGCGGCACCGGCGGCATTGGCACGGCCATCTGCATCAGGCTGGCGAACGCCGGCGCCAAGGTCATCAGCACCTATTTGACCGTAGAAGAGAAGCTTGCAGGGGAATGGCAGGCACGCCATGCCGCCCAGGGTCACGAATTCGCGATCACCCCGTGCGACGTATCCAGCTACGAGGATTGCGCGGCCATGGCCGAGCGGCTCCGGGCCGATCACGGCGGCGTGGACATCGTGGTGAACAATGCCGGCATCACCATGGACGCCACCTTCCGCAAGATGACCCCGGAACAGTGGGTCAAGGTCATCCACGTCAACCTGCTGTCCGTCTTCAACGTCACCAAGCAGTTCGTGGACGGCATGACGGAAAAGGGCTGGGGCCGGGTGATCAACATTTCCTCCATCAACGGCCAGAAGGGCCAGTTCGGGCAGACCAACTACGCTGCAGCCAAGGCCGGCATGCACGGATTCACCATGTCCCTGGCCCAGGAAACGGCAAGGAAGGGGGTTACCGTCAATTCCATCTCGCCCGGCTACATCGCGACGGAGATGGTCATGGCGGTGCCCGAGGAGGTGCGCGCCAAGATCGTCGCCCAGATCCCTTTGGGGCGCCTAGGCAAGCCGGAGGAGATCGCGGCCCTGGTGGGCTTCCTGGCCTCGGACGATGCGGCCTTCATCACCGGCGCCAATATCGCCGCCAACGGCGGTCAGCATATGGGCTGATGTTCGGGACAACGGCCGGCGGGAGATCCCTGCCGGCCCCACCCTGGATCGGGAGGACACCATGAGCGAAGAACGCCTGATAAAGAAATACCCCAACCGCCGCCTCTACGACACCGAGGAAAGCCGCTACATCACCCTGGCGGAGGTGAAAGATCTGGTCATGCGCGCCGTCCCGTTCAAGGTACTCGACAGCCAAACGGAGGAGGACATCACCCGTGCCATCCTCCTGCAGATCATCCTGGATCAGGAGGCCGGCGGACAGCCCCTGTTCACGGCCGACATGCTGGCTCACTTCATCCGCTTCTACGGCGACAGCGCCCAGGCCGCTTTTTCGGCCTTTCTGGACCATAGCCTCACCTTTTTCCTGAACCAGCAACGCGCCCTCTCCGAACAGATGGGCGATTGGCGGGGCAATCCCGTAGAGTTCTGGCTCAAGCTCGGACAACAGAACATGAGCCTCTGGAAGGACATGGAAACGGCCTACCGGCGTGCCGCGGGTCTGGAAGGTGACGTCGGCAACAACGGAAAATAACGTCTCGCGCCGGTACGGATATGCCGGCTGATCCATAAACCAGGGGGTTGATGCGCCGCACAAATAATTGCTTGACAAACTCCTATGGGCTAACTATGCTGCATTGCAACAATTGTGCATCGCACAATCGCCCCAGCCACTCGTCATAGGAGTCTCGCCATGCAAAAGGAACTCATCAGCCTGTTCAACCAGAACACCGAAGCCACCCTGGATGCGGCCAGGAAGCTGGGTGAGCTGAACCTGCGCACCATGGATCGTCTGCTGCAGCAGCAGGCGGAAGTGTTCAACGCCTACATGGCCGTCAACGCTAAGGGCATGGAACTCTTCGCCAAGGCCAAGGGCATGCAGGAACTGATCAGCGGCCAAGCCGAACTGACGCGTGAATTCGGCGAGCGCACCATGGAAGCCCTGCGCAAGGGATTGACCCTCGCCAACGAATCCGGCGCCGAGTATCAGGCACTGGTGCAGGAAGGCGTCAAGACCGCCCAGGAACAGCTCAACCAGGCGACCAGCACCACCCTCAAGGCCGCTGCCTGAATAACGGGGCTCTGCCCCCTCCTCAGGGTGCTGCTACCCGCAGCGCCTTTGACCCGACGCCATGGCGAGATCCGCCATGGCGTGTTTTTCGATCCCTGTGGAGACGCAAACAACAGGGCGATGCTCGCCTGTCAGCGTAACTGTAGATTGTCCTCCATCCAGGGCATGACCGCCCTGCCTACAGCAGTCCCCAACCTGCGCGCGAGCCGTTCGGCAATACCCTCTTCGGGGGTGTAGTCCACGATATTCTTGGCATGGATGACATCCCGCGCCACGGAATTCAGGCTGCCCAAACCGTCCGCCAGCCCCAGTTTGATACTTTCCGTACCGTC
>JBJKSP010000235.1:0-3487 GCA_046703865.1 Thiobacillaceae bacterium | reverse complement strand
GGATGGCGGCCTTGACCACGTCCAGGCCGGTCTTGAGGCCACCGTCGGTCTGCACCCGAACCCGGCCGCGCAGACCGTTGGCCCGCAGTACCTGCTGGGCCTCGGTCAGCCCCAGTTCCCAAGGGGTGCCGGCATATTTCACCGAGGTCAGGGGTGAGGCGCCGGTGCCCCCGTCGTAGCCGGAGATTGTGATCAGGTCGGCATAGGCCTTGGCCACGCCGGCGGCGATGGTGCCCACGCCGGGCTCGGCCACCAGCTTCACCGAGACCAGGGCCTTGGGGTTGACCTGCTTGAGGTCGAAGATGAGCTGGGCCAGGTCCTCGATGGAGTAGATGACGTGGTGGGGCGGCGGCGAGATCAGGGAGATGCCGGGCTTGGTGCAGCGCAGCCTGGCGATCAGCTCCGAGACCTTGTGGCCCGGCAACTGGCCGCCCTCGCCGGGCTTGGCGCCCTGGGCGATCTTGATCTGGATCACCTCGGCGTTGACCAGGTAATGGGGCGTGACGCCGAAGCGGCCGGAGGCCACCTGCTTGATCTTGGAGGTCTTCAGCGTCCCGTAGCGCACCGGGTCCTCGCCCCCCTCGCCGGAGTTGGAGCGTCCGCCGATGCGGTTCATGCCCTGGGCCAGGGCCTCGTGCGCCTCGGGCGACAGGGCGCCCAGGCTCATGCCGGCCGAGTCGAAGCGCTTGAGGATGCCTTCCACGGGCTCCACCTCCTCCAGGGGGATGGGCTCGGGCAGGGTCTTGAGCTGCATCATGTCCCTGAACATGGCCACGGGACGGTCGTTCACCAGTTCCGCATATTGCTTATAGGCATCGTAGGACCCGGCCTGCACGGCCTTCTGCAGCCCCTGGACCACGTCAGGGTTGTAGGCGTGGAACTCCTCGCCATACATGAACTTGAGCAGGCCACCGGCGCCGATGGGCCGCAGCGGGTTGAATGCCGCACGGGCGAGCCGCTGCTGGTCGGCCTCGAAGTCGGCGAAATCGGCACCGGAGACCCGGGACACGGTCCCGGTCAGGCACATGTCCACCACCTCCTCGTGCATGCCCACCACCTCGAAGAGCTGGGCGCCCCGGTAGCTGGAGATGGCGGAGATGCCCATCTTGGACATCACCTTGAGCAGGCCCTTGTTCATGCCCTTGCGGTAGTTGTACAGGGCATTGGCCGCGCTCATCCGGATCTCGCCGGAGCGCACCATCTCCAGGATGGACTGGTAGGCGAGATAGGGATACACGGCTGTGGCGCCATAGCCGATCAGGGCAGCCGCCTGATGGGGATCGCGGGCGGTACCGGTCTCCACCACCAGGTTCGCGTCACAGCGCAGGCCGGCGGAGATCAGGGCATGGTGCACGGCGCCCACGGCAAACAGCGCATGGATCGGCAGCTTTGCGCGATCGATGCCCCGGTCGGACAGGACCACCACCACCTTGCCCGCCCGTACCGCCGCGATGGCATCGGCCGCGAGCCTTTCCAGGGCGGTCTTGAGGTTCAGTTGCGCCGGGTCGTATTGCAAGTCGAAATGCACCGGGACCAGGTGGGGGTCGGTCTGGGTGGTCACCCTGACGAAGGCGTCATGGGACAGCACCGGCGAATAGACCTCCATGCGGTTGGCGTGCTCCGGGGTCTCCTGGAACAGGTTGCGCTCCCGCCCGAACTCCGTGTGCAGGGACATGACGATGGCCTCGCGGATGGGGTCGATGGGCGGGTTGGTCACCTGGGCGAACTGCTGCCGGAGGTAGTCGAAGGGCGAGCGCACCTTCCGGCTGAGCACCGCCATGGGGGTATCGTCGCCCATGGAGCCCACGGCCTCCTGGCCGTTTTCGGTGAGCACCCGGACCACCTGGTCCAATTCTTCCAGGCTGACGTTGAACAGCTTCTGGTGGGTCGTGACGCTGGGGGCGTCCATCTGCGGGCAGTCCGCGTCCTCCTGGGGGCCGAACTCCACCTTGCGGGCGTACTGCTTGAGCCATTGCCGGTAGGGGTAACGGCCCTTGAGCAGGTTGTCGATGTCCTCGGGCAGCAGGAAGTGCCCCGTCTCCAGGTCGGCGGCCACCATCTGGCCGGGCCGCACCCGGCCCTTGGCCAGCACGTTTTCCGGGCCGTATTCCCACACCCCCACCTCCGAGGCGATGGTGACGTAGCGATCCTTGGTGATGACGTAGCGCGCCGGCCGCAGGCCGTTGCGGTCCAGCAGGCAGACGCCGTAGCGGCCGTCGGTGAGCACGATGCCGGCGGGGCCGTCCCAGGGCTCCATATGCATGGAGTTGTACTCGTAGAAGGCCCTGAGGTCCGGGTCCATGTTGGTGACGTTCTGCCAGGCCGGCGGCACCATCATGCGCAGGCTGCGGAACAGGCCCGCCCCGCCCATCACCAGGCCTTCCAGCATGTTGTCGAAGCTCATGGAATCCGAGCCCCTGAAACCCACCATGGGCCGCACGTCCTCCATGTCGGGGATCATGGGCGACTCGAACTTGCGCTCCCGTGCCCGGCTCCAGTTGCGGTTGCCCTGGAGGGTGTTGATCTCGCCGTTATGGGCCAGGTAGCGGAAGGGCTGGGCCAGGCGCCACTCGGGCCAGGTATTGGTAGAGAAGCGCTGGTGGAACACTGCCAGGCTGGATGCGAAGCGCTCGTCGTTGAGATCCGGGTAGAACACCGGCAGGTAGGCGGGCATCACCAGGCCCTTGTAGGAGATCACCCGGCCGGACAGGGTGGGCATGTAGAAGGTCGGGTCGTCCGCCTCCAGGGCCTTTTCCGTGCGGCGGCGGGCGATGTAGAGCTTGCGCTCGAAGATCTCCGCATCCACGTGGTCCGGACAGTTGACGAAAAGCTGCTCGATGACGGGCAGGCTCTTCTTGGCGTATTCACCCAGGGCGGACTCGTCGGTGGGCACGGGCCGGAAGCCCAGGGGCAGCAGGCTCTGGGCCTTCAACTCGGCCATGAGCAGGTCCCTGGCGCGTTGGGCCAGGGCAGGGTCGCGATTGAGGAAGGCCAGGCCGGCGGCATAGCGCACGGACAGGGCGTAGCCCCGCTCTCCGGCGACGGCGCGCAGGAAGGCGTCCGGCTTCTTGAACAGCAGGCCGCAGCCGTCGCCCGACTTGCCGTCTGCGGCGATGGCGCCGCGGTGGGTCATGCAGCCCAGGGAGGTAATGGCGGTGGACACCAGCCAGTGGGAGGCCTTGTCGTCCAGTTGGGCGATGAGCCCGAAACCGCAGCTGTCCTGTTCAAAATCAGGGCTGTATAGCGTGCCGCAAAGCCGACTTTGTCGATTGTCCATCGTTATTCGAGCCCAAGAGCCATCCGGATCAAAAGGGCGGAAATTCTAGCGCGGACAAGGGCTTGCCGCCAACCTTACGCCGCATGTGGATACGCGCCTGCACCGGGGCCGGGCAACAAAAAACCCCGCCGAGGCGGGGTCTCCTGCCGTTCGCAGGCCGCCTCACTTCAGCTTGGTTTCCTTGTACTCCACATGCTTCCGGGCCTTGGG
>JBJKSP010000234.1:0-3182 GCA_046703865.1 Thiobacillaceae bacterium | reverse complement strand
GCTGGAGACGCTGCAGATCACCGAATGGCGGGCCCAGGCCGGCCTAGTCACCTCCCTGGACGTGGAACAGGCACGCACCAACGCGGAACAGACGCGGGCCCAGATCCCGCCCCTGGAAACCGGCCTGGCCGAGGCGGAACACCGGCTGGCGATCCTGACCGGAAGGCCGCCCGGTGCGTTGAAGACGATACTGGAGACACCGGCGCCCATCCCGGTGGTGCCCGAGGAGGTGGCGGTGGGCATCCCCGCCGACACCCTGCGCCAGCGCCCGGACGTGCGTGCCGCCGAACGCACCCTGGCGGCGGAGACCGCCCGCATCGGCCAGCAGACCGCCAGCCTCTATCCCGCCTTCCAGCTCAGCGGCTCCCTGGGCCTGGACGCCCTCACCCTGTCCGGCCTCACGGGCGGCCACGCCACCGCCGCCTCCCTGGCGGCCAGCGTGCTCGGGACCATCTTCGACGCCGGGCGCATCAGGCAACAGATCGCGATCCAGAACGCAGTCCAGGAAGAGGCCCTGGCCGCCTATCAGGCCGCGGTGCTCACCGCCCTGGAGGACGTGGAAAACGCCCTGGTCACCCTGGCCCAGGACCACTCGCGCCAGGAGACGCTGAAACGCGCCGCCGAGGCAGCCGGCAATGCCGAGCAACTGGCCCGGAAGCAATACGAAGCGGGCCTGGTGGACTTCCAGACCGTGCTCACCACCCAGCGCACCCTCCTCTCCGCCCAGGACAGCCTCAAGTCCGGCGAGGCCGATACCGCCTCCGCACTGATCCAGCTCTACAAGGCCCTGGGCGGAGGCTGGTCCACCGCATCCGATAGCGCGGCCGCAGCCGACAAGACCCGGTAACCCATCATGAACACCCCGCAAAAAACCCAAGACATCTCCACCGTCCTGAACCTCACGGCGGGGCGGCACCGTTTCGGACTGCGTTTCTGGCTCGCCGTCGTCGCGGTGATCGCCATCGCCGCGCTGGCCTATACCTTCCTGAAATCCCGCGACGGTGCCCAACAGCCCCGATACCAGGTCGAGCAGGCCCGGCGCGGCGATCTCACGGTCTCGGTCTCGGCCACGGGCACCCTGCAGCCGACCAATCAGGTGGACGTGGGCAGTGAGCTGTCGGGCATCATCGAGTCCGTTGTCGTGGACGATAACGATCAGGTGAAGAAGGGCCAGGTCCTGGGACGACTGGACATCTCCAAGCTCAAGGATGCCGTGGCCAAGTCCAAGGCCGACCTGACCGCGGCCCAGGCCCAGGTGCTCCAGATGCAGGCCACCGTGGCGGAAGCCCGCGCCAATCTGGGTCGGCTCAAGCAGGTGTCCGAGCTCTCCGGCGGCAAGGTGCCCGCCAAGAGCGAGCTGGACACCGCCGTGGCCAACCTGCAGCGGGCCATCGCCAACGAGGCCAGTGCCAAGGCGGCCGTGGTCCAGGCCCAGGCCAACCTCAGGTCCGACAAGACCAATTTGTCCAAGGCCTCCATCCGCTCGCCCATCAACGGCGTGGTGCTGGCCCGAAAGGTGGAGCCGGGCCAGACCGTGGCCGCTTCGCTTCAGGCCCCCGTGCTGTTCACCCTGGCGGAGGACCTCTCCAAGATGGAGTTGCAAGTCAACGTGGACGAGGCCGACGTGGGCCAGGTGCATGCCGGACAGCCGGCCACCTTCACCGTGGACGCCTATCCCAACCGCCGCTATCCCGCCCAGATCACGCGGGTGGACTACGGCTCCCAGACCACCGATGGGGTCGTGACCTATCTGGCCATGCTCAAGGTGGACAACCAGGACCTGAGCCTGCGCCCGGGCATGACCGCCACCGCCGAGATCACCGTCGCCAGGCACCCGGACGCGCTGCTGATCCCCAATGCCGCCCTGCGCTTCACACCGCCCTCCAAGCAGCAGGACAAGACCGAAAGCCGCGGGCTGGTGGGGGCCATGCTGCCCCACTTCCGACACCGGACCCCGGCCCGCCGGCCCGAGAAGCCCAGTCAGAGCGGGACGCAACGGATCTGGGTGCTCAGCAACGGCCGACCCCAGCCCATGGACGTGCAGGTCGGCCTCTCCAACGGCCAGTTGACCGAGGTGACCGGCGGCCCCCTGAAGGCGGGCATGCAGGTGATCACGGATACCCTGTCGACGCCCGCGCAATGAGCGAGGCCGCCCCCGCACCCAAGGCCGGGCCGCCCCTCATCGCCCTGGCCGGTGTCACCAAGACCTACGGCCGCGGCCAGGCGGCCTTCCAGGCCCTGCGCGGCGTGGACCTGGAGATCGCCACGGGAGACTTCACGGCGGTCATGGGCCCCAGCGGCTCGGGCAAGTCCACCGTGATGAACATCCTGGGCTGCCTGGACACCCCCACCACCGGTACTTACCTTTTCCACGGCGTGTCGGTGGAACAGATGAGCCGCAGGCAGCGCGCCCTGCTGCGCCGTCATTACCTGGGCTTCGTGTTCCAGGGCTTCAACCTGCTGGCGCGCACCTCGGCCCTGGAGAACGTGGAACTGCCCCTGCTCTACCGCGGCGAAGCCCTCCACGAGCGTCACGCCGCGGCCCGGTCGGCCCTGGCCCAGGTGGGGCTGGCCGACTGGGAACACCACACGCCTTCCGAGCTCTCAGGCGGCCAGCAGCAGCGGGTGGCCATCGCCCGGGCCATCGTCACCCAGCCGTCCCTGCTCCTGGCCGACGAACCCACGGGCAACCTGGACACCAAGACCAGCCACGAGATCATGGAACTGCTCAGCCGACTCAACGTGGAGCTTGGCATCACGGTGCTGATGGTGACCCACGAGCCGGACATGGCGACCTACGCCCACCGGGTGGTGCACTTCCTGGACGGACTGGTGGACAGCGACCAGCGCAACGGGGAGCCGCACTGATGCTGTGGAACACCCTGCTCATCGCCCTGCGCGAGATCCGGCGCAACCTGATGCGCTCCTTCCTCACCATCCTGGGCATCGTCATCGGCGTGTCCGCCGTGATCACCATGGTGACCCTGGGCAACGGCGCCACCAAGGCCGTGTCGGACCAGGTGGCCAGCCTGGGCAGCAACCTGGTCATCGTGCGTCCGGGCCAGCGCCTGGCGCATGGCCGGGACACGGCCGGCGCACCCAACTTCAAGGTGGCCGACGCCGATGCCATCGCCGCCCAGATCTCCGGCGTCAAGGCGGTGGCACCCACGGTGGGCCAGGGT